>NZ_DASYZI010000340.1:0-5391 GCF_035946395.1 Actinocrinis sp. | reverse complement strand
GAACGCGATCGACCTGCTTTCGCTCGTCATGCTCGAAGGCTACGAGCGCTCGGCGCATCAGTACCGCGCCCTGCTCGCGCAGGCAGGCTTCGAAGTTCGCGCGGTGCACGCCCCGCCGCTGCCGGCTACCCGCACCGAAAGCGCGATCGAGGCGGTGGCTGTCTGAACTCCCCGCCTAGACTCCCCTGCCCCAGGCTCCCCCGCCCCAGACTCCCCGCCTAAACTCCCAGCAGCAGCGGCAATGGCAGTTCGTGCTCCGGATGCATCCGCAGCAGGGTGAATCCGGTGCCCGCGGCACCGTTCAGCAGTCCCGGAGCGGTCACCTCGGCGATCAGCGCGGCTGTTCGCGTCTCCTGTTGTAAGAGGTCGAGCAACCACGCGTCGGGCCGTTCACGGCTCGGAACCGTTGAGACGAGACACTCCCACATCCCGGCCGCGCCATGGCACAGCGACCGGCCGTCGGACCGGCGCCCCGAAGCCAATATCTCAGCGCACTGATGGGCCGCGTCGGCATACGCCTTCGCGTTCTCGCCGACGACCGCGGCCAGATCGCTCGCGGCCAGCCCGATCCCGGCGACGCCCCGGCACCAGCCCGGATCGCCGGCGGCCCGCTCGATCGCGGTTTGCGGATCGAAGATCTCGTCGGCGGCGGCACGCCAATGGTCGCGCTGCCGCTCGTCACCCGCGGCGCTCGCCGCGATCCGGCGCAGAGCCCAGCCAAGGCCTGCGCGGCCGTGCGCGAATCCGTCCTCCTGCTCGAAAGCCGTGTTCCGCTTGCGGTCTGCCGCGAGATCGGTGGCGGTGGCCGCGAGGGCGAGCCAGGCGTCGTCGCCGGTTGCGCCGGCCAAACCCAGTAGCGGCGTGATCGTCCCGGCCAAGCCCCCGGACCAGTCCGGCTTCCACGGGGCGTCAGGCGTACGCAGACCCACGCCGAGCATCCGTGCGCGCGCGACGGCGCGATCGAGCAGTGAGCGATCATCGAGCAGGCGCGAGAGCGTGGTCCAGGTCCACACCTGTCCCGCGAGCCCTATCAGGGCACCGATCCGGTGCGATCGGCGCCGGTCCTCCGCGGCACGCAAAGCGGCCAGCGCCCCCGGTAGCAGGTCACTGATTCCATCGATGTGGTCGGCGCGGCCGGCCCCGGCCTCGTGGACGTAGCCGGCCAGGCACAGCGCCGGCCCCGCCTGGCCGCTGTGCAGATCGCACTCAAGCGCGCGGACGGCCCACCCCGACTCGTCGAGGACCGGGCCGATCCAGGTGACCGTGCCGTCCGCGCCGTGAATCGCCGTGTCGCGCAGCGTGCGCACCGCGTCGGCGGCGAGTCCCCGGCGCCGCTCTTCCATGGATGCCGACATTGACGCGGCCATCGACGCAGGCGTCTGAGCCGACAGCGTTCTCGTCCGGGGGATGCCGTCGCGAAACGCACCCGCGAGAGTGAAGCGGATCAGTCTCGCTTCCAGCTCCAGATCGGCCGTGCGCCAGTCGTCCACCGCCTCCGTCAGCTGCTGCGCATCGATCCGCGCCGTGTACACCGGGGTGTCGCCGACGAGCAGCTGCGCGATCTCCGAGTCGATGGTGGCTCGGTCGGCGGGTGCGATCGGGTTCGCCCGTGCGTGACCCAGCAACGCCGTCCGAGCATGTTCGATCGCTGCTGCCTCGTCGTGCAGCGCAGCAGGATGCCAGAGCATTCGGAGGATGTCACCGTAGACCTGTGTCGAGCGCACGACCCTGCGCACCTCGCAGCCGAGGAAGGGCGCCGTCACCGCGTCCAATCCGCCGTTCGCGTCGAGTTCGCGAAGGCGGGCACTGAGCTCCAGGAAGGCGGTGACGATGTGCTCCCAGAACCGCTCGGGCACTGGATCAGGGTTCGGATGGTTGCGGACCGCGGCGATGCGCGCCTCCCTGTTCACCAACCGCGCGCTGTCGGTCCCGCCGCCTGCGATCACCGGGGCGCTGAGCGCCGGCTGCTCGCCGGGGAGCCGGCCGACCGCCGAGACGTCGATCCCTGAGAGCAGGCCGACCCGCATCGGCAGTATTCCGGTGCGCACGACCGCCCGGCGCAGAGTCCTTGCCGCGGCGTCGGCGGCGCTCGCGGCGCTCGTCGTGCGAGCGGTCGGCAGCGCGTGCGCCGAGGGAGCCAGCATGGTCTCCGCATCCACGACGACCGGGACCGGGCCGCACGCCACGATGTTGTCCGCGTGCAGGTCGGTGCCGCCGATGAGCCGCATGACCGCGAGCCAACGGCCGAGGTTGGCGTAGAAGAGTTCTGTCTCGGCGTCGTCGGCGCAGTATCGGTGTTCGACGAACGAGGTCCAGCCGTAGCCGTCGCGCACGAGCGTTCGCGCGGTCCCGATACGCCCGGGTTCCGGCAGCAGCGTCGCGAGCGCCTCGTCGAGCGCCGCATCCACGGCGAGAGGCCGCGGCTTGTACATCAGCGCCCCGCCGTCGAATTCGAGACGTGAGACGGTTTGCCCGCCGCGGTGCGGATCGCCGGTGCCGAGCCTCAGGGAGCGTAGTTCGCCGAGCGGCCGCGGCGCCTGCCCGGATTCACGTTCGGGCTCGGATCTCGTCCCGGTCGTGGCTCCGGCGGCCAGCCGTTCCAGGTCGCCCTGGTCGGCGACGAGCCGTTCGGCGAGTATGCCGACGGCCTCGACGAGGTTGCGTCCGGCCGCGTCCATCCGGGTCAGCAATGTGGGATAACGCTGCGCGAGCCCGTCGCGGAAATCCGGGGTGGCGGCGAGGTCCATGAACGCGGACCAGCGTTCCTTCTCGTCGCCGCGGCCGAGTTCGCCGGCCAGCGACGCGGCGTGCAACTCCAGCAACAGCACGCGGCTGAGCCGCTGCTGCGTGAGTGCGAGCAGATGACTGCGGGCGTCTCGGTAGATCACCCAGGCCTGTGGCCCGGACAATCCCGCGACGCCCGCAACGCGCGTGCGCAGACGGTCGGTCAGCGCCGAGGCGATGGCCTCGGCGGGCTGAGCGAACCAACCGCCGGTGTCGTCGGCCCGGTCCCGCTGCGGTGCTGCCGATTGAACGCGCATCCCGCCAGCAGCTCCTTAGACCGGCCGTTCCAGTCGTGCCGTCCTCGCGGTCCGCGCCCGGTCACAGCCGGGCGGCGGGCTCCGGTCAGGCGGTGACGAACGAGTCGGCCGCCGTGATGAAGGCCTCGTTGGCGGTGACGTACATGTCGTTCGCGGTGACCAGGGAGTCGTTCGCGGTCACGAAGGCATCGGCGGTGATGAACTTCTCGGTGACGAACATGTCGTTCGTGACCAGGGAGTCGTTGGCCGTGACGTAGGCCTCGGCGGCCGTGATGAACTTCTCGGTGACGAACGAGTCGGCCGCCGTGATGAAGGCCTCGTTGGCGGTGACGTACATGTCGTTGGCAGTGACGAGGGAGTCGTTGGCGGTCACGTAGGCATCGGCGGTGATGAACATGTCGTTCGCCGTGACGAGGGAGTCGTTCGCGGTCACGAAGGCCTCGTTCGCCGTCACGAGGCTGTCCTTGGCGCTGCTGAAGGTCGCGCCGGCGAACATGGGACCGGCGGGGTTGGCCTCTCCATAGGCGCTGTGGGCGCCCTTAAGCCAGGCCGAAACAATCCGCTCGGATGCTGCGTTGGTCATCGCACTGCCTTTCCGCGGAAACCGGATCTCGGGAAACGGTGCTGTGTCTCGGAACGTCGTGCAGACGGAGCAAGCCCCACGGGAACCGTCCTTGCGGGATCTCCGCGCTTTCCGGCCGGGTCTCGGTCCGTGAGGGCGTGCGGGCCGAGCCGTTGACCATGGCCGTAGGCCGCGAAGGGCAATTTTATCAGCGCTCTGTTTACGGCGGAAGTGGACGAATCGCCCAGTGTGGCGCCGCCGCGGGAACCGGCGTTCCCGCGGCGGCGGTTCATCTGAACATTGATCAGCTCGGGGTTGATCAGAACGGTGATCAGAACGGTGATCGATCGGCGGCGCGGTTGATCAGATGACTGATCGGGCGCGTGGCCGATCGGCGATCAGCCGGCGGTGGCCAGCGCCTGGAGGCGGCTGTAGGCGCCGTTGAAGACGTCCTGGTCGCCGGGCTGGGAGCCGGAGCTGGCGTACTGCCAGAAGGTGTAGTAGCCCCAGCCGGCGGGCAGCGGGCCGCCGCCGCTGGCGGAGTAGTTGGCGATCCACAGCGGGTCGTACGCGGCGAAGCCGGAGTAGTTGCCGGTGCAGGTCGACCACCAGTCGGTGGTGCTGTAGATCACCGGGTACGCGTGCTCGCGGGCGGCGTATTCGTTCACGAAGTTCCAGACCCAGTTGACCATGCTCGACTGGGAGAAGCCGTAGCACTCCGAGCCGTACGGGTTGTACTCGATGTCCAGCGCGCCGGGCAGGGTCTTGCCGTCGGCGGACCAGCCGCCGCCGTGCGCGATGAAGTAGTCGGCTTGGGTGGTGCCGGAGGAGTTGTTCGGGATGGCGAAGTGGTACGAGCCGCGGATCAGCCCGGAGTTGTACGAGCCGTTGTACTGCTGGGCGAAGTACGGGTTCGTGTAGTACGTGCCCTCGGTCGCCTTGATGTAGACGAAGTCGATGTACGGCGCGACCGCGCCCCAGTTGATGTTGCCCTGGTAGCCGCTGATGTCGATGCCGGGTATCTGCGGCACCGTGGAGGCCGGGCGGACGATGTGCGCCGTGACGGCGGTGGACTCGTGCGCCGGGATGGTCGAGCCCATGTGGTCGAGCAGGGGATGGGTGATCTGCTCGGGGTTGACCGGCGTGGGGTAGTTGGTCGGCCGGACCGCGACGCGCTGGCCGGACGCGGTGGTCGCCCAGCTCCAGCCGCCGCTGCCGGAGGGCGGCGCCGCGCTGGCGCTGGCGGCCGGGATGGAGCCGATCAGCGCGCTGCCGAACAGTACGGACGCCGTCACCAGGACGGCGGCCCGGCGAGATGCGGTGTGGGTGGTCCGCATGTGTCCCATGTATGTCCTCACAGATTATTGTTCCGTAGGGGACGGATGTGTATCAGAATACTGTCAATATGGGTGATTCGTCCGCAAAGTTCGGGTAAAGAACTGATGCACTCTCGATACATGTCTCAACACACGTCTCCGCCGCGCAGTGCGCCCCGTGCGCCCCCGGCCACCTGCGCATACCAATCCAGCTGGTCGATGTCAATGTGGCTAGCGCCTAGGCTTTAGCCCGCACCGACGAGCATGTCAGGGTACTTTGTCCTGTTATCAGTGCCCTGCCAGGAGGTTCGTGATGAAGATGCGTACCTGCGCCCGGCTGCGCAGCCCGTTCGCGGCCTGGGAGCGGAACCAGGCGAACTGCGGCGAGCGGCCGTCGATGCCGCGCAGCGGATCGACCTGTAGGACGCCCGACACGACCGGGGTGTCGCCCGCCCGCACCGTGATCGGCGCC
>NZ_DASYZI010000339.1:0-17342 GCF_035946395.1 Actinocrinis sp. | reverse complement strand
CGAATCCAGACCAGGTTACCCGTAAGTAGTCGAACCGATCACTGTGGTGACCGGGCCGATCACCGTACGAATCAGCCGGCGCATCGCAGCCGGAACCGGCCAGCTGAAACTGGCCAGCACCCGCCAACCCGGCCGGCCCTGACCAACTCGACCAGCCCCGGCCGAGACGCCTGCCTAGAACGCGAGTTCGTCCCATGCGATCCGCACCGGGAACGGCTCCTCGGCCCGGATCCCGTCCGGCGTCTCGGCAGGCGTCCAGCACGCACGCACCTCGTAACGCTTGTCACCCTCGGGCAGCGCATACCAGGTGACGGTCGAGACAGCCCCGTTGCGCGTCTCGACTATCCAGTAGTGCGGCACCCCGGCCTCGGCATACTCGGCCAGCTTGTCGATCTTGTCGGTCACCCGACTCGATGGAGACACGATCTCGATCACTAGAAGCGCGTCCTGCGGGCGGGGAAGTTCGTCGCGTTCAACGCACCGATACACGATCACGTCGGGCTTGCGATGATGCAACGGGTCGTCGCCGAGCCGCAGGTCGTATTCCTGCCGAATCCTCAAGCAGAGGCCGTTTCGGTTAGCGTGGTCGCGCATCCAGCCGGACAACGCCACTGGGAGCATCAAGGCAGCGCCCTGATGGTCCTCGCTCGGCGACCGCGTGAAGACGACCAGGCCCCCGATCACCTCGATTCTGCGACAGATGTTCTCCGGCAGCTCATCCCACATCTCGGCGGTGAGATCGCCCGTGAGCCAGTAAGGAACGGGCAAGTCGTCCCAATAGGTCATCGAGTTCCAGGCAAGCTCAGCAGCCATCGGTCGCTCCGTGTATTCATCACTCATGCCACCCTCCGTAGCACGTGACAAACCCTACGTGACCGTTCCGACGTCGTTGGGCGGCACCGTTATCCGGCGCCGGAGGACACCGCTGCCTACACCACTGTCTACACCACCGTCAGCGGGAGCAGCTTCTTTCCGGTCGGGCCGATCTGGATCTCGGTCTGCATCTGCGGGCACACGCCGCAGTCGAAGCACGGGGTCCAGCGGCAGTCGTCCACCTCGACCTCGCGCAGCGCGTCCTGCCAGTCCTCCCACAGCCATTCGCGGTCCAGGCCGGAGTCGAGGTGGTCCCAGGGCAGCACTTCGACGGCGTCGCGCTCGCGGGTGGTGTACCAGGGCACGTCGACGGGCTCGTCCTTGAGCACGCGGTCGGCGGCTTGCATCCAGCGGTCGTAGGAGAAGAACTCCGACCAGCCGTCGAAGCGGCCGCCGTCCTCGTAGACCGCTTTGATGACCGCGCCGACGCGGCGGTCGCCGCGGGAGAGCAGGCCCTCGACGATGCCGGGCTTGCCGTCGTGGTAGCGGAAGCCGATGGCGCGGCCGTAGTCGCGGTCGTTGCGGATGGCGTCGCGCAGCTTCACCAGGCGGCTGTCGGTCTCCTGCGCGCCGAGCTGGGCCGCCCACTGGAACGGCGTGTGCGGTTTGGGGACGAAGCCGCCGATGCTGACGGTGCAGCGGACGTCCCGGCTGCCGGTGGCCTGCCGGCCGGCCCTGATCACGTTCTTGGCCATCTCGGCGATCTGGAGCACGTCCTCGTCGGTCTCGGTCGGCAGGCCGCACATGAAGTACAGCTTGACCTGCCGCCAGCCGGCCGAGTAGGCGGCCGTCACGGTCCTGATGAGGTCTTCCTCGCTGACCATCTTGTTGATGACCTTGCGGATGCGCTCGCTGCCGCCCTCGGGGGCGAACGTGAGACCGCTGCGCCTTCCGTTGCGGGACAGCTCGTTGGCCAGGTCGATGTTGAAGGCGTCGACGCGGGTGGACGGGAGCGAGAGCGAGGTGTTGGTGCCCTCGTAGCGGTCGGCCAGGCCCTTGGCGATGTCGGCGATCTCGCTGTGGTCCGCGGAGGAGAGCGAGAGCAGGCCGACCTCCTCGTAGCCGGTGGCGGACAGGCCCTGCTGCACCATCGCGCCGATACCGGTGATCGAGCGCTCGCGCACCGGCCGAGTGATCATGCCGGCCTGGCAGAAGCGGCAGCCGCGGGTGCAGCCGCGGAAGATCTCGACGGACATGCGCTCGTGGACGGTCTCGGCGAGCGGGACGAGCGGCTGCTTGGGGTACGGCCACTCGTCGAGGTCCATGACCGTGTGCTTCGACACGCGCCACGGCACGCCGTTGCGGTTGGGGACGACCCGCTTGATGCGGCCGTCCGGCAGGTATTCGACGTCGTAGAAGCGCGGGACGTACACGCCGCCGCCGTGTCCGTTTTCACCGCCGCGCGCCAGGCGCAGCAGGAGTTCGTCGCGGCCGCCGGGGCTGCCTTCGCGCTTCCACGCGCGGACGATGTCGGTGATGGTCAGCACGGCCTGCTCACCGTCGCCGAGCACGGCGGCGTCGATGAAGTCGGCGATGGGTTCGGGGTTGAAGGCGGCGTGTCCGCCCGCGATGACGACGGGGTGGCTCTCGTCGCGCTCGGCGGCGTTGAGGGGGATACCGGCGAGGTCGAGGGCGGTGAGGAGGTTCGTGTAGCCCAGTTCGGTGGAGAAGGACACGCCGAACAGGTCGAAATCACCGATCGGGTGATGCGCGTCCACGGTGAACTGCGGCACCCGGTGCTCGCGCATCAGCGCCTCAAGGTCCGGCCAGACCGAGTAGGTGCGCTCGGCCAGCACGCCTTCGCGCTCGTTGAGCACCTCGTACAGGATCATCAGGCCCTGATTGGGCAGGCCGACCTCGTACGCGTCGGGGTACATCAGCGCCCAGCGCACGTCGCAGGCGTCCCAGTCCTTGACCGTGGAGTTCAGTTCACCGCCGACGTACTGGATCGGCTTGCGGACGGACGGCAGGAGGGGTTCGAGCCGGGGCCAGACGGAGTTCGCCACTGCGTTCACCACCGCCCCAGGCTACCCCCGGCTACCTCGTGGATCGCAGCCGGACGTTTTCGAGCAGGCCGACGGCGATGAAGTTGGCGAACATCGACGAGCCGCCGTAGGAGACGAACGGCAGCGGGATCCCGGCCACCGGCATGATCCCGAGGGTCATCCCGATGTTCTCGAACATCTGGAAGGTGAACCAACACAGCACCCCGGCGGCCAGCAGCAGCGGGAACGGCTCGGTCGCGGCGCGGGTGATCGCGCAGGCGCGCCAGAGCAGGACGCCGAACAGCGCGATGATCAGCAGGCCGCCGACCAGGCCGAGTTCCTCTCCGGCCACGGTGAACACGAAGTCGGTCTGCTGCTCGGGCACGAACCGGCCGTTGGTCTGCGCGCCGTGGAACAGCCCCTGGCCGAGGACGCCGCCGGAGCCGATCGCCAGGCGGGCCTGGAGGGTGTTGTAGCCGACGCCCCGCGGGTCGAGATTCGGATCGGCGAACGCGGCGAACCGGTTGACCTGGTGCGTGGCGAGCAGATGGAACTTGACGATCACGCCGGCGCCGGCGGCGGACAGCGCGGCGAGCGCGGCCATCGAGCGCAGCCGCACCCCGGAGACGACGACCATGCCGACGACGGTCAGGACGATGACCATCGTGGTGCCCAGGTCCGGCAGCAACGCGATGAAGCCCACCGGCACGGCGGTGGCCAGTAGCGCGAACGCGAGTTGGCGGCCCGCGGGCACGTCGCCGCCCCGGCGGGCGTCGAAGACCGGGGCGAGCAGGTCGGGGGCGCGGCGCACCGGCGCCCTGGCGGCGAGCGTCATGGCCACCGCCATCACCACGCCGACCTTGGCGAACTCGGCCGGCTGGATGGAGAAGCCGGCGCCGAGCTCGATCCACGAGCGTGCGCCGTTGACCGTGGAGCCGAGCGGGGAAAGCACGGCGAGCAGGCCGAGCAGCGCGAACAGGTAGATCACCGGCGTCATGGCGCGCAGCCGCTTGTGGTCCAGCGCGCTGACCACGGTGGCCAGTACGCCGCCGACCGCGAGGTTCAGCAGGTGCCGCTTGAGGAAGTACTGCGGGTCCCCGCCGGTCAGCGCGCTACGCGTGCGAGTGGCCGACCAGACCAGCAACGCGCCGATCAACGCGAGCGTGACGGCCGATCCGATCAGCGGCCAGTCGAACCGGCGCACCGCTCCCCCGCGCCGGACCGCCGCGCGCACCCGGCCGCTCGGGGTGTCGGGGAGCGCGACGCCGATCGCCGGTACGCCGACCTTCTCTCCGATGATCACGTGAGGGCTCCGGTGCGGTAGAGGTCGGCGTAGCGGCGCTCGGGCAGGAAAGGCGCGGCTGCCAGGATGCCGGGCAGCGGGAAGAACGGCGGCGGGAGGATCTGCCAGGCGGGGACGTTGTAGGACGCCGGAGCGGGCGGGGGCACGAGCGTGCCGTCCGCGGTGATCCGCGGCAGGGACGCCGGGGGGTTCGGCAGCAGGGCCGACTTCGGGTCGACGGCGCCGCCGTTCACGCCGTACAGCGCCTCCTCGATCTTCTCGACCGCCGGGCCCGAGGTCAGCGCGCCCTGGCCGCCCTGGGAGACCATCATCGCGACCGCGTACTGCGGATGATCGGCCGGAAGGAAGGAGGCGAAGACCGAGGTGGCCTGCTTGCCGTACACGTCGGCGGTTCCGGTCTTCGCGCCCACCTGGATCTGGTTCAGCGGCCAGCCGCCGTACACGCCAGAGGCGGTGCCCTCCTGAGCGACGCCCTCGAAGGCGTTGACCAGGAACGAGCGGGTGGCCCTGGAGAGCGGCACGTGCCCGACCACCTTCGGCTGGTAGGTGGAGACCACCCGGCCGTCCGGGGCGAGGATCGCCTTCTCCAGGTGCGGCTGGTAGAGCGTGCCGCCGTTGGCCAGCGCCGCGTAGACGCGGGCGAGTTGGAGCGGGGTGACCAGGATGCCGCCTTGGCCGATCGCCTCGATCACCGCGTCACCGCCGCGGAACTGCCAGCCGTCCAGGCAGTTCTCGTGGGCGATCTGCTTCAGGTACGCGGCGCGGGCCGGATCGGAGCCGGCCACCTCCGGGTAACCGGTCTGCGCCCGCCGGCACCAGATGCCCTTCATCCGGTTCCACGTGGCCTGCTTCTCCTGCCGGGTCTGCACGTCGCCGCCGGCCTCGCCGGGCAGGTCGATGCCGGTCGGACGGCCGAGACCGTAGTCCAGCGCCATGTTCTGCACCGGGTCGAGCGGATGCGCGGCCGGATGGTTGCCGCCGTCGTGCAGCCACATGTCATAGGCGGCCCGGTAGAACACCGTGTCGCAGGAGACCTCGATGGTGCGCTTGAGGCTGATCGGGCCGAAGGCCTCGCCCTCGAAGTTGTGGAAGTCCTGGCTGCCGATCGCGAAGTCGGGCGAGCAGTCGTACGTGGCGTGCGGCGAGAAGCCGTCCTGGAGCATCGCCGAGGCGGTGACGATCTTGAAGGTCGAGCCGGGGGCGAACTGGCCCTGATACGCGCGGTCGAGCAGCGGCGTGCCGGCCTTCGGGTCGGTCAGGTGCGCGTAGTCGGCGGCGCTGATGCCGCCGCTCCACACGGCCGGATCGTAGCTGGGGTAGGTGGCCATCGCCACGACGCCGCCGGTGTTCACGTCGAGCACCACGACCGCGCCGGAGTCGGCCCGGTACTGTGCGTGCGTCCCCTTGTCCCAGCCGTAGCGCGCCGCCTTGATCGCGGCGGCGAGCTGCTGTTCGGCGACCGCCTGCACGTGCGCGTCGAGCGTGGTGACCACGTCGTCGCCGGGCACCGGCGGGGTGTCGGAGACGGTGCGCACGGCCCGGCCGACGTTGTCCACCGCGACCTGGGCCACGCCCGGGACGCCGCGCAGCTGCTTGTCATAGCTCTGCTCCAGGCCGGAACGGCCGACCATGTCCGTGGGCTGATAGGTCGGGTCCGGGGCGCTGAGCTCGTCCGGGCCGACCGGCGAGAGGTACCCGAGCACCTGCGCGGCCTGCATGCCGAAGGGCTTGGGATAGACGCGGTCCGCCGCGGGGCCGGCCGACACGCCGGGGTACTGGTCGCGCTCCTCCATGAGCTTGACCGCGACCTGCGTCGGCACGTCCCGCGCGACCGGGATCGGCTGGTACGGCGAGCCGGACCAGCACGGTTGACCGACCGTCGGGGAGCACAGCCGGACGCGCTGCTCCAGCTGCGCGACGGGGATGCCGAGCGTGGCACTAAGGCGTTCGAGCACCGCCTTACCCTGTCCCGGCTGCTGCGCGAGGGTGCTCAAATCCACGCTGACCTGTAGGACGGTGCGGTTGTCCACCAGTGGGCGACCCTGATCGTCCAGGATCGAGCCGCGCACCGCGGCGGTGGTCACCGAGCGCAGGTCGTTGGCCGCGGCCGCCTGTTGGAACTGGGGGCCGGAGCGCACTTGCAGGTACCACAGCCGCGCGCCGAGGGTGATCAGCAGGGCCACGACCAGCACCTGCACCACGGCGATCCGCCCGCGGGCCATCCTCGTCACACCCTCTCGGCCTCGGGGTAGAGCCCGGGGCTGGTGCGTGCCGGGCCGGTGCGCGCGGGCCCGGACACGGCGTTGCCGACCGGCGCGACCAGCCGAGCGCTCGGGCCGTCGATGAGCCGGGCGAGCGCGGCCAGGCCGGGCACGACGAGCGGCGTGGCGACGGCGGTGTAGAGCGCGGTGGCGCCGAGGGCGAGCAGCAGGCCGGGGCGGGACAGCCCGGCGCCGCCGCCGAGCGCGAAGCCGATCAGCAGGTTGAGAAGCATCGCGCCGATCGCGTAGAGCCCGGCGAGCATGCTGGTGCGGATCGCGGAGCGCCGCACCTCGCGGGCGGCGCGGCCGGCCAGCGCGCCGGCCACGGCGAGCACCAGCGCGTGGCGCCCGATGGCCGAGACCGAGGGCGGCGCGATGTCCTGGGCGAGGCCCAGCGCGAAGCCGCTCACCGCGCCGCCGGTCGTGCCCCAGCCGGCGGCCAGGGCCAGCACGGCGAGCAGCACCAGGTCGGGCACCGCGTACGGCAGGCGCAGGTGCGGCACGACGGACAGCTCCAGGGCGAGTGCGAGGCTCGCGGCGACGACGGCTAGTGCGATGCGCAGCACGGTTCGCATGATTGTCTGACCTTCCTCTCCCGGGCCCGGGAGGCACGTGCGGGTCCTTATTGGCCGCCGGGGACCATCGCGTCACGCGGGTCGGTGCGCGGCGGCTGGACCACGACGGCGACGGTGTCCACGGACGTGGCGTCCGCGTACGGCGTCACCAGCACGGTCCGCGTCAGCGCGCCCGGCGTGGAGACGACCTCACGCACGGTCCCGACCGGTACACCCGGCACGAACGGCGCATCGCCGGCCGAGCCCAGGGTGACGACGATCGCTCCCGGTTTCACGTGGAGCTGCGGATCCAGGAACTCGACGCGTAGCGTGTGCGGGTCCTGACCGGTCGCGGCGCCGATGGTGCCGGATCCGGCGAGCCGGACACCGACCGTGGATGCCGGGTCGACGGCGAGCAGCACGGTGGCGGTGTCCGGCCCGACCCCGGTGGTGCGCCCGACCAGGCCGTCGCCGTCCAGCACGGTCTGGTTCTCGGCGACCCCGTCGCGCCGCCCGGCGTCGATGGTGGCCGACCAGGTCCCGTCCTGCGCGGGCGCGAGGCCGACCAGCCGTGCGGGCACGGTCCTCAGGTCGCCGGCCGCGATGAGCTTCAGCAGCCTGTCGAGCTGCGCGGCGCGCGCCCGCACGTCGTCGGTGGTCTCCAACCGGCCCTTGAGCGAGGAGACCTGCGCGGTCAGTTCGCTGATGCGCTTGCGGTCGGCGTCGGAATGGCCCCAGCCGGCGAACAGCGAGCCGACGTCGCGCACCACGCCGTCGGCGGTGCGCTCGACCGGTCCGAACACCGACTGGCCGAAGGCGCGCACCTTGCCCAGCGGGCCGGGCGCGCCGGGGCGCGCCCCCTGCGCGTCGACGGTGATCAGCCCGAAGCCGCCGAGCAGCAGCGCGGCGAGCACGATCCGAGTGCGGCGCGTGTCGCGCATATGGCCGAGTCCTTCATAAAACACAGCCCTTCACAAAACACAGTCCTTCATCAAACACAGTCCTTCATCGGCGGCTCTGCGCGCCGAGCACGGGCTGGAGCGCGTCGAACTCGTCCACGCAGCGGCCCGAGCCGAGCACCACGGAGTCCAGCGGGTTGTCCGCGATCAGCACCGGCATCCCGGTCTCCCGGCGCAGCCGCTGGTCGAGGCCGCGCAGCAGGGCGCCGCCGCCGGTGAGCACGATGCCGCGGTCCATGATGTCGCCGGACAGTTCCGGCGGGCACTTGTCGAGGGTGTCCTTGACGGCGTCCACGATCGCGGCGACCGGCTCGTCGATCGCCCGGCGGATCTCGGTCGAGGTCAGCACGATGACCTTCGGCAGCCCGGAGACCAGGTCCCGGCCGCGTACCTCGGCGTGCAGTTCGGAGTCGCCCTCGTCGGCCGAGCCGACGGTGATCTTCAGCTCCTCGGCGGTGCGCTCGCCGAGGAGCATCGAGTACTCCTTCTTGGCGTACTGGATGATCGCGTTGTCCAGTTCGTCCCCCGCGGTGCGGATCGACGAGGCGGTGACGATGCCCGCGTACGAGATCACCGCGACCTCGGTGGTACCGCCGCCGATGTCGACCACCATGTTGCCGGTGGCCTCCTGGATCGGCAGCCCGGCGCCGATCGCGGCGGCCATCGGCTCCTCGATCAGGTGCACCTGACGCGCCCCGGCGGCGTCGGCCGCGTCCTCGACCGCCCGCCGCTCGACGCCGGTGATCCCGCTCGGCACGCAGATCACCACCCGGGGCTGGGCCAGCAGCCGCCGGTGGTGCACCTTGCGGATGAAGTAACGCAGCATCCGCTCGGCGATCTCGAAGTCGGCGATCACCCCGTCCTTGAGCGGGCGGATCGCGACGATGTTGCCGGGGGTGCGGCCCATCATCTTCTTCGCCTCGGCGCCCACCGCGAGCACCGCGCCGTTGTGGGTGTTGACCGCGACCACGGACGGCTCGTTGAGCACGATCCCCTTGCCGCGCACGTAGACCAGCGTGTTCGCGGTCCCGAGGTCCACCGCGATGTCACGGCCGACGACCGACATGCCCATGTTGTGTACCAGCTACCTTCCGCGAATCGCCCGCGCCGTCTTCAGACAGTACGGGTGCTTCCCGGCAATTCGCGCGAAGGAAACGGCGGTTCCACCGGACGAGGGACGCAGCCGGCCCACTCAGCCCAGGTCCGGGAAGAACAGTTTGATCTCGCGCTCGGCGGCGGCCGGGGAGTCGGAGCCGTGCACGAGGTTCTGTACGACCGTGGTGCCGATGTCGGTGGCGAGGTCGCCGCGGATGGTGCCGGGGGCGGCCTTGACCGGGTCGGTGGCGCCGGAGAGGGTGCGGAAGGCCTCGATGCAGCGGTGCCCCTCGATGATCATGGCGACCACGGGACCCGAGGTCATGAAGTGGACCAGGGGCTCGAAGAACGGCTTGCCCTCGTGCTCGGCGTAGTGCTCCTCGACCAGTTCGCGCGGCAGCGAGCGCAGGTCGAGCGCGACGACCCTGATCCCCTTGGCCTCGATCCTCCGGATGATCTCGCCGATCAGCGAACGCCTGACGCCGTCCGGCTTCACCAGTACCAGCGATCGCTCCACAGGGGTCGCCACCATCATCTCCTCAAACAGTCACGCGACGTCCACGCTGACGTCGAAGCCGGTTCGCACCGCTCGCCGACAATGCCCGACCAGGCATTCGACGAGCGGGGTTCCTTCGATGGTATGACCCGGATCACCGGGCCCCCACACCAGGATGCCCTGTAGAAGTTTCGACGGGTGCTGCCGGGGTCTCGGCGCTGGTCGCGGCGGCCATGAGCTCGGCCCGGATCCGCTCGGCCTTCGCGCCGTAGTGCAGCCCGGCCCACCAGATCGCGGTGAAGACGACGCCGAGTACGAACATGTCCGCGACCAGGAAACCGGCGGCGATGAAACCGGCCTGAAGCAACCAGCCCGCCGGGTAGGCCCACCGGTGGCGCATCATCCCGGACAGCAGGATGCTCACGACGCCGAGCACGACCGCGACGATCCAGTCGCCGGACGGGTGCAGCTTCGCGACCACGAGGCCGAAGAACCAGGCGATGAACGCCTCGAAGACGAGAACGGAGGCGGCCATCCGGCGCATCGGATCGCCCTTTCTGCTGCGGCTGTTCGAGTGACTTCCCGTGCCGCCCCGGTCCGGGGCACCACCATTGTCCACCCCCGTCGCTCCGCCCTCTGCGGGGGACTGACGGGAGGTGACTACCTCCGCAACAGCGTCCCTGCCTCGCCGGCCGTCACGACCGAGCCGGTGATCAGCACGCCGGTACCGCCGAGCGAGGCGTCGGCCACGCCCGCCTCGGCCAGCGCCACCGCGCGCTCGATCGCGTCGTCCAAGCGCTCGGCCACGCTCACCCGCTCGGGCCCGAACACCTCTTCGGCGACCGCGGCCAGTTCCGCCACCGGCATGGCGCGCGTCGTCGAGTTGCGGCTGACGACCACCTCGTCCAGCACGGGTTCGAGGGCTTCGAGCATGCCGCGCACGTCCTTGTCCCGCATCGGCGCGATCACGCCGACCAGGTGGTCGAAGGCGAACTCCTCGGCGATCGCGTCGGCGCTGGCCCGCGCCCCGCCCGGGTTGTGCGCCGCGTCGAGGATGATCGTCGGGCTGCGGCGCACCACTTCGAGCCGGCCGGGCGAGCGCACCACGGCCAGCGCCTCGCGCACCAGGTCGGGCTCCAGGCTCGCGCCGCCCTGGCCGGCGCCGAGAAAGGCCTCGACGGCGGCGATCGCGCACGCGGCGTTGTGCGCCTGGTGCGCGCCGTACAGCGGCAGGTGGATCCCGCCGTACTCGCGCGACAGGCCCTTGACGACGACCTGCTGGCCGCCGACGGCGAGCTGACGGTCCATCACGCCGAACTCGATGCCTTCGCGGGCCACGGTCGCGCCCGTCTCGGCGGCGGCGCGCAGCAGGACCCGCGCCGCCTCCAGCGGCTGCTGGGCCAGCACGGCCAGCGCGCCGGACCGGAAGATCCCGGCCTTCTCCCAGGCGATGTCCTCGACGGTGTCGCCGAGCAGGTGGGTGTGGTCCAGCGAGATCGGGGTGACCACGGCGACCTGGCCGTCGATCACGTTGGTCGAGTCCCAGGTGCCGCCGATCCCCACCTCGACGACCGCCGCGTCCACCGGGGCGTCCGCGAACGCGGCGTACGCCATCCCGGTGACCATCTCGAAGAAGGAGAGCGGGAACGGCTGGCTCTCGTCGACCAGCGCGGCGTAGGGCTGCACGTCCCGGTAGACCTCGACGAAGCGCTGCCGGCTGATCGGCTCGCCGTCCAGGCAGATCCGCTCGCGCGTCTCCTCCAGGTGCGGGCTGGTGGTGCGGCCAGTGCGCAGGTTCAGCGCGCGCAGCAGTGCGTCGATCATGCGCGCGGTGCTGGTCTTGCCGTTGGTGCCGGTGATGTGGATCGAAGGGTACGACCGCTGCGGCGAGCCGAGCAGGTCCATCAGAGCCAGGATCCGGTCCCGGGTCGGCTCGATCTTCGACTCGGGCCAGCGCTGCGACAGCTCGCCCTCGACCCGCCGGTACTCGGCCTCTGTCTCGATGTCCTGCTGCCGCGCGTTCATGTCTTTTATTCTCTACGACCGCACGACGGCTTTTTGACAGCGCGGGCAGAAGTACGACGACCGGTTCATGAACGCGACCCGGGCGATCGACGTCCCGCAGCGGCCGCACGGCCGCCCGGCCTGGCCGTACGCCTTCAGCGCGCGGGAGAAGTAGCCGGACTCGCCGTTGACGTCGACGTACAGCGAGTCGAACGAGGTGCCGCCGACGGCGAGCGCCTCGGTCATGACCTCACGCACGGCGCCGAGCAGACGAGTCGCCTCGGCGGGGCTCAGTGCGCCGGTCGGGCGCTCGAAGTGCAGCCGGGCGCGCCACAGCGCCTCGTCCGCGTAGATGTTGCCGACCCCGCTGATCAGCGACTGGTCGAGCAGGGCGCGCTTGACCCCGGTGTGCTTGAGGCGAAGCCGGCGGCCCAGGGCGGCGGGGTCGAAGGACGGCTCGAACGGGTCGGGGGCGATGTGGGCGATCGGCCCGGGGAGTTCGGCGCCGTCGGGCACGAAGCACATGTGGCCGAACGTCCGCTGGTCGGTGAAGCGCAGGTCGGGGCCGGAGTCGGAGAACGTGAACCAGATCCGCACGTGCGGGGACAGCGGGCGGTCGGGCTCGCCGACCAGCAGCTGCCCGCTCATGCCCAGGTGCGCGAGCAGGGCGTCCTCGCCCACCGACAGCCACAGGTACTTGCCGCGGCGCCTGACGGCATCCAGGCTGCGCCCGGTCAGCGCGGCCTCGAAGTCGGCCGCGCCCGCCAGGTGGCGGCGCACGGAGCGCGGGTGCAGGACGCGGACGCTCTCGATGGCCCGGCCGGAGACGTGGTGCTCCAGGCCGCGGCGGACGGTCTCGACCTCGGGTAGTTCGGGCACGCGGTCAGCTGTCTGCCGCGGGACCGGGCGCCTGCCCGTCGCCTGGGTCGTCGTCCTTGTCGTTCTTGTCGTCCTTCTCGTTCTGCGCCTCGTTGCGCGGCGGGGCGGACTCCGTATTGATCGCGTTCCAGGCCGCCTCGGCCGCGTGCTGCTCGGCCTCCTTCTTGGTGCGGCCCTCGCCGGAGCCGAGCACGCGCCCGCCGACCCGGACCACGGCCCGGAACGACTTCTGGTGGTCCGGCCCGCTCTCCTCGACCTGGTAGTCCGGCACCCCGAGCATGCGCGCCGCGGTCAGCTCCTGCAGCGAAGTCTTCCAGTCCAGCCCGGCGCCCAGCCCGGCCGACTTGGCGATGACCGGGTCGAACAGGCGATGGACCAGCGCGCTGGCCTCGGCCAGCCCGCAGTCGATGTAGACCGCCCCGATGATGGCCTCCAGCGTGTCGGCCAGGATCGAGGACTTGTTGCGGCCGCCGGTCACCTCTTCGCCCCGGCCGAGCCTGACGTAAGAACCCAGGCTCAGCTCGCGCGCCACGTCGGCCAGGGCGCGCATCTGGACCACGGCCGCGCGCAGCTTGGCCAGCTGTCCCTCGGGCAGGCTCGGGTAGCTGCGGAACAGCGTGTCGGTGACGACCAGCCCGAGCACCGAGTCGCCGAGGAACTCCAGCCGCTCGTTGGTGGGCGGGTTGGCGTTCTCGTAGGCGAAGGAGCGGTGCGTCAGCGCCCGCTCCAGCGACTTGGGCATGATGGGCACGCCGAGGGCATGCCGCAGTTCGGCGGGATCCCGTCCGGCGTTGCCCGCATCCCAAGCCCGGCTCACGACGCCCACCGCACCCTGCTCAGGACGGGTTGAGGACCTGACGGCGCCGGTACGTGCCGCAGGTCGGGCAGGCCACGTGCGGCAGCTTGGGCTCGTGGCACTGCGGGCAGCTCACCAGCGTCGGCGCGGTGGTCTTCCAGTTCGAGCGTCGTGATCGGGTGTTGCTGCGAGACATCCTCCGCTTGGGAACCGCCACGTCAGCCCTCCTGTAGGTCGACGGCGCCGCTGCGCCGTGTTGATTGGTCACCGAGCTGCTCGAGGGCGGCCCAGCGCGGGTCCGGTGAATCGTCGTGCCCGTGCCCCGGGCCCGCGTCGGCCAGCGGCACGCCGCACTCGACGCACAGCCCCGGGCAGTCCTGCATGCACAGCGGTGACATCGGCAGCGCCAGCACCACCGCGTCCCGCAGGACCGGCTCCAGGTCGAGCAGGTCGCCGTCGAGATGGCGCTCCTCGTCGTCCTGCTCGGTGTCCTCGTCAAACCATTCCCGGCTGTTACGCCGGTCGTGCTTGTCGTGTTTGTCGTGCTTGTCGTGCGTCCGGCGGCCGTCGTCGTACAGGTAGAGCTCGGTGAAACTGGCCGTCACCGAGGTGGTCAGCGGCCTCAGGCAGCGGGCGCACTCGCCCGCCAGCGGTGCGGTCGCCGACCCGGTGACCAGCACGCCTTCGGTCACGGCCTCGAACTTGACGTCCAGGTGCAAATCGGCGCCGACCGGTACCCTGGCGAGCTCCAGACGCAGGTCGTCCGGGGCTGGCACGGTCAGCTGCTGATCCCGCGCGGAACCGGCCTGGCGGCCGAGCGTGCGCGTGTCAAAAACAAGCGCGCCGCGAGGCGCGTTCGTGCGTGTGTTGGGCATGACAGTGTACTCGCGTGTGTAGCGATTGCGGAACGAGCGCTTAGCCTACCGGCGGCGCGCAGTTATCCCAACTTGACCGCCGCCCGCGCGATTCCCCGGGCCTGGTTATTCCTCGGCCAGGCGGGCCCGGAGCCGGGCCAGGACCGGGTCGGGGACCAGCCCGCTGACGTCCCCGCCGTACCTCGTGATCTCCTTGACCAGGCTGGAGCTGAGGAACGAGTACAGCGGGTTGGTGGTCATGAACAACGTCTCGACCTTGGCCATGCGGTAGTTCATCTGCGCCATCTGCATCTCGTACTCGAAGTCGGTGACCGCGCGCAGGCCCTTGATCACGGCGGTGATCCCGTTGGCCGCGCAGAAGTCCACCAGCAGGCCGTGGAACCGGTCGATCCTCACGTTGCCGCAGCGGGCGGTCACCTCGGTGAGCATCTCGACCCGCTCGTCCACCGTGAACAGGCTTTGCTTGGTCACGTTGATCAGCACGGCCACGACCACCTCGTCGTACAGCCCGGACGCGCGGGTGATGATGTCGAGGTGCCCATTGGTCACGGGATCAAAGGAACCCGGACAGACGACGCGGTGCACGCGATGCAACCCCTTTCACGGTTCAGCGAGCAGGTTATACGGAGCGTTGGCCGTACCAGAAGGTCGCCTCCCCGTACCGGCGCGCCCGGTCGGGCGCGAAGCCGGCGGGCCAGTGGACCGGCCCGGACCGGGTGGCGCGCTCGACGATCACCAACGCCCCCGGCGCCAGCCAGCCGTGGTCGCTCAGCATCTGGAGCATGGCGGAGACCTCGTCGCCGGCCAGCGCGTAGGGCGGGTCGGCGAAGACGACGTCGTAGCGGCCGCTGCCCTCTCCCGGGCGGGCCGGCCCGCGGGCCAGGACGCGTTCCACCCGGTCGGTGACCAGCTCGGCGCCGGCCAGGCCGATGGCCTCGATGTTGTCCCGGATGACGCGGGCCGCCCGGGGGCCCGACTCCACCAGCAGCACGTGCTCAGCGCCCCGGGACAGGGCCTCCAGGCCGACCGCGCCGGATCCGGCGTACAGGTCGAGCACGCGCGCGCCGTCCAGCGAGCCGGTCAGCGAGACGATCGTGGCGAACAGCCCTTCCCGGGCGCGATCGCTGGTCGGGCGGGTGCCCCGGCCGTCCGGCACGGCCAGCCGCCGCCCGCCCGCCTCGCCGGCGATCACGCGTGCCATGCCTTAAGTGTGCACGTCGGCCGGGGCCGCGCCGGCCGGGGCCGCGTTGGCGGACGGTTTCCTACCCGAGTAGGATAGAGGTCGTGGCCAAGCTTTCTGTCAGCCTTCCGGACGAGCTCGTCCGGGATCTTCGAGAGGTCGCCCACGATAACGTGAGCGCGTTCGTCACGGCTGCTGTCCGCCACGAACTCGACCGGCGGCGCTTGTCCGCCTTCGCCGATGAGCTTGCCGACGAGCTGGGTCCCGTCGACGAAGCTGAGGTGGCGAGGTACAGCGAGCTGTTCGCCAGCACCGCTACGGCTGCGCCGCAGCGCAAGACCGCATCCGGATGACGGCCCTGATCCTGGACACCAGGGCTCTGGAGGTCGTGGCCAACCCGAAGGCGGACATCCAGGCGGCGCGGCGCATGCGTGACATGCTCACTTCGGCGGCCCGGATGGGCATTCCGGTGCGGGTGCCCACAGCGGTACTAGCCGAGGCGTATCGCGGCATTCCGGCTGACGCCGCGCTCGATCACGTGCTAGCGCGCGGCATCCGGCCGTTCACGACCGGGCAGGCCGCGGCGCGGCTCGCTGGCGGACTCCGATATCGCGATCGGCTGGATTCATGTCATACCGTCGACGCCCTCGTCGTCGCGACCGCGATTCGGCTCGGCGGCGGCATCGTCGCGACCGGTGACCCTGACGATCTGCGGTCTCTTGCTCGTGAGCATGCCAATATCAGCGTGCAGCCGCTTTCCTGAGACCGGTCAGCCGGGCAGCGCCACGCTCGCGGCGCCCGTGGCAGGCTACCCCGCTGTGTCACCGGAGCCAGGGGCCGGTGACACAGCGGGTTGGGGACGCCTAGGAAGACAGCTCCCGTCGGCATTCGCTACCTAACCACGGGTTAGTGCTGAATCGTGGTCAGCAGGCCGATGTAGGGCTGAGTGCTGCCGGTCAACAGGGTTGTCTGGCCGGCGCCGTTGATCGCGGGAGACCACCCCGTCGAATTCTCGGGTTTACCCTGCAGCCAGGATATGAAGTTGTCGATGAGCCCGGTGGACTCGGCCTGTATCTGGGTTGTGCTGAGGCGGGAATACTGCAGCATCCGGAGCCGGAAGGCCACCTGATAGGCGGCGGCCTGCACTTCCCACCTCACCACCGACCACTTGTCCGTGGCGTAAACTATCTGGAACGCCTCGGCCAGGCTATTGCAGGTGGTGCAGTTCTCTGTGGTCGCCAGGGCCGTTAACGCCGGCGCCGGCGAGAGCCCTGTAATCACAGCAGCCACACCGGCCGCGAACCACACGTTCACAGCAGCGCGATGCGGCCGACGGCCGAGAATCCGGCCGGCCTCAACCGCCGGGTGCACCGGGCAAAGCTCATCTGCGGCGGCATTAGGTTCGGTCATCAACGCCGCGTCGTTCCTGGCGGTATCGGCGCCGCGACCGCCCAGAGGGCTTACGCGGCGGCCGGGCGGGCGTGGTCCAGATGGAGGCCGGTGGTGCTCGGGGCCGGTGGTGCTCGGGGCCGGTGGTGCTGGGGGAAGGTGCGCTGGAGCTTAGGTCTTGTCCAGGTACTCGGCCTGGGGGCCGAGGAGTTCGGTGATGGCCTCGCGCAGGGCGGGGTGGCGGGCCAGGTCCGGGTCGGCCGAGACGACCTCGGTGGCCTCCGTGCGGGCCTGGCCGATCAGGTCCTCGTCCTTGAGCAGCTGGAGCAGGCGCAGGCTGGAGCGGCGCCCGGCCTGGGCGGCGCCGAGGACGTCGCCCTCGCGGCGCTGCTCGAGGTCGAGGCGGGACAGCTGGAACCCGTCCAGGGTGGCGGCCACCGCGTCCAGCCGCTCCCGGGCCGGGCTGGCCGGTGGCGCCTCGCTGACCAGCAGGCACAGCCCGGGCGCGGAACCACGGCCGACCCGGCCGCGGAGCTGGTGCAGCTGGGACACGCCGAACCTCTCGGCGTCCATGATGACCATGACGGTGGCGTTCGCCACGTCGACGCCCACCTCGATCACGGTGGTCGCCACCATGACGTCGATCTCGCCGGCGGTGAAGTCGCGCATCACCCGGTCCTTCTCGTCCGGGTG
>NZ_DASYZI010000338.1:0-7790 GCF_035946395.1 Actinocrinis sp. | reverse complement strand
TGGCGGCCTGGGAACTGAGCGCGCTGACCGAAACGGTGGAGTTGCTGGTCAGCGAGCTGGTCACCAACGCGATCCAGCACGCCGGTGGCGAGATCCGGTTGCGGCTACAACGCAACGAGACCGGGCTGCTGTGCGAGGTCTGCGACCGGACCCGCACCCCGCCGGAACTACAGGAGCTGTCCGCGACCGCCGAGCGGGGCCGCGGCATTCTGCTGGTCAACGAGCTGTCCCGCAAATGGGGCCACCGGCGCACCGCCACCGGCAAGATCGTCTGGTTCACGATGAACCCGGCCTGAAGACCCGAGCTGACCGCAGATTTGTGCGGAAGCCCCGAGCAGGCGACAGACGTGGCCGAGGACCGGCGCCGAGGGCTGGCGCTGAGAATCTGGGCTGGGGAGCTGAGCTGAAGGATCTGGGCTGAGGATCTGGGATGACAACAGACCTGGGTTGAGGGCCTCAGGACCTGGGCTGACGGCTGATCTGGGTTGAGGACCCCAAAGCCTGGCCTGGCCTGGCCTGACCTGGGCTGACCTGGCCGGGCCTGGGCTGGGCCGAGCTGGCCTGGCTTGGGCCGGGCCTGGGCCGGGCTGGCTTGGGCTGGCTGGATTGGACTGGACTGGACTGGACTGGGCCGAGCCGAGCCGAGCCGGGCCCGGCCGCGCCTGGGCTGGGCTGAAGGTAGATCCATGTCTGTGGATCTGCGCGCAGTACCTGCCTGGTCCACGTACCCAGTGCCACCTACTTGGCCCACCTATTCCGCACCAGCTGCTTGGCCCGTTTGCGTAGCGCCAGATACGTGGTCTACGCATGTGATCCACGTACATAGCGCCGCCGTAGCGAGTACCGCCGTGCTCGGCGGCCCGGCGGTGCTCAGCTCAGACGCCTGCGGCACGCATCCCGCGCAACTCCTTCTTCAGCTCGCCGATCTCGTCGCGGAACCTTGCCGCCAGCTCGAAGCGTAGTTCGGCCGCGGCGGCGTGCATCTGGGCGCTGAGGTCCTCGATGAGCGCCTCCAGTTCCTCGGTCGGCTTGCCCACGCTGTGTTCTCCCGTTGCACGAAGCCCGGCCAGTGTCGAGGCGCCGCCCCTCGAACCGACGCCGGGGACCGGAGCCTTGCCGCGCGACTGCTGCCGGCCTGCGCCGCCGAGCAGCTCCCTGGTGTCCGCGTCCTCGCGGGCCAGCGAGTCGGTGATGTCGGCGATCCGCTTGCGCAGCGGCGTGGGGTCGATGCCGCGTTCCTTGTTGTAGGCGGTCTGCTTCGCACGCCGCCGGTTGGTCTCGTCGATGGCCTTCGCCATGCCGGGGGTGATCTTGTCGGCGTACATGTGGACCTGGCCGGAGACGTTGCGCGCCGCGCGGCCGATGGTCTGGATCAGCGAGGTGCCGCTGCGCAGGAAGCCCTCCTTGTCGGCGTCCAGGATCGACACCAGCGAGACCTCCGGCAGGTCCAGGCCCTCGCGCAGCAGGTTGATGCCGATCAGCACGTCGAAGACGCCGAGGCGCAGCTCGCGCAGCAGCTCGACCCGGCGCAGCGTGTCGATGTCCGAGTGCAGATACCGGACCTTGACGCCTAACTCCAGCAGATAGTCCGTCAGGTCCTCGGACATCTTCTTGGTCAGCGTGGTGACCAGGACGCGCTCGTTCCGGTCGGCACGCAGCCGGATCTCGTGCACCAGGTCGTCGATCTGGCCCTGTGTCGGCTTGACGATGACCTCCGGGTCGATCAGGCCGGTGGGCCGGATGACCTGCTCGACCACGCCGGCCGCCTGGGACAGCTCGTAAGGCCCCGGGGTCGCGGACAGGTACACCGTCTGCCCGATCCGCTCGACGAACTCCTCCCATCGCAGCGGCCGGTTGTCCACCGCCGAGGGCAGCCGGAAGCCGTGGTCCACCAGGACCCGCTTACGCGAGGCGTCACCCTCGTACATCGCGCCGATCTGCGGGACGGTCTGGTGCGACTCGTCGATGACGAGCAGGAAGTCCTCGGGGAAGAAGTCCAGCAGGGTGTTCGGGGCGCTGCCGGGCTCGCGGTCGTCGATGTGCCGCGAGTAGTTCTCGATGCCGGAGCAGAAGCCGACCTCGCGCATCATCTCCAGGTCGTAGGTGGTGCGCATGCGCAGCCGCTGGGCTTCGAGCAGCTTGTTCTGCCGCTCCAGCACGGTGAGCCGGTCGGCGAGTTCGGCCTCGATGCCCTCGATCGCGCGGGCCATCCGCTCCGGGCCGGCGACGTAGTGCGTGGCGGGGAAGATGTAGAGCTCTTCGTCGTCGGTGAGCACCTCGCCGGTGACCGGATGCAGCGTCATCAGCCGCTCGACCTCGTCGCCGAACAGCTCGATGCGCACCGGGTGCTGCTCGTAGACCGGGAACACCTCGACCGTGTCCCCGCGCACCCGGAACGTGCCGCGGGTGAACGCGAGATCGTTGCGGGCGTACTGGATCGAGACGAGCTTGCGCAGCAGCCGGTCGAGCCCGTACTCCTCGCCGACCTTCAGCCGGATCATCCGGTCGACGTACTCCTGCGGCGTACCCAGGCCGTAGATGCAGGAGACGGATGAGACGACGACCACGTCGCGCCGGGTCAGCAGCGAGCTGGTGGCCGAGTGGCGCAGTCGCTCGACCTCCTCGTTGACCGAGGAGTCCTTCTCGATGTACGTATCGGTCTGCGCGATGTACGCCTCGGGCTGGTAGTAGTCGTAGTACGAGACGAAGTACTCGACCGCGTTGTTCGGCAGCAGTTCGCGGAACTCGTTGGCCAACTGCGCGGCGAGGGTCTTGTTGTGCGCCATGATCAGGGTCGGCCGCTGCAACCGCTCGATCAGCCACGCCGTGGTCGCGGACTTGCCGGTGCCGGTCGCGCCGAGCAGCACCACGTTTTTCTCTCCCGCGCGCACCCGCCGCTCCAGTTCGGCGATCGCCTCGGGCTGGTCCCCGGACGGCTTGTATTCGCTGACGACCTCGAAGGGCGCCACTTTTCGCTCTAGGTCAGTCAACGGTCGAGTCATGGTTACCACGGTAAACGCCCGCGCCGACAAGCGGGCGGGCGTTTCCGGAAAGCTGTGGATAACTTGTGATGAGCCAGGTCAGCGAGTGGCTCAGCGAGACGGGCTAGCGCTTGGCGACCTTGCGGAACAGGGGGCGCGGCAGGTGCCGCAGGCCGGAGAAGACGTAGCGCAGCGCGGCGGGAACCCAGACGATCTCCGAGCCTCGGCGCAGCCCGGCGATGATTGCGTCGGCCACCGCGTCGGGGGTCGTCGAGAACGGCACCTTCTCCATCCCGGCGGTCATCTTGGTCTCGACAAAGCCGGGCCGCACGACCATCACGTGGACACCGCTGCCGTGCATCGCGTCGCCGAGGCCCTGAGCGAACGTGTCGAGGCCGGCCTTGGTCGAGCCGTAGATGAAGTTGTCCCGGCGGGCACGCTCACCGGCCACCGAGGAGAGCACGACGAGCGCGCCGTGGCCCTGCTTCTTCAGCGCGTTGGCGCACACCAGGCCCGAGGCGACGGCGCCGACGTAGTTCGTCTGGGCGACCCGCGCCGCGGCGACCGGGTCCTGCTCGTCCGCGGCCTGGTCGCCCAGGACGCCGAAGGCGAGCAGCACGACGTCGATGTCGCCGTTGGCGAACACCTCGCCGAGTGCCTTCTCGTGCGATTCGACCTCTGAGGCGTCGAACGCCACCGTATCGACCTCGGCGCCGAACGCCCGCAGGTCCTGCGCGGCGGCGTCAAGCCGCTCGGAGGGCCGGGCGGCCAGCACGATCCTGCGGGTCTTGTCGGTCGCCATCCGGCGGGCGGTGGCCAGTGCGATGTCCGAGGTGCCGCCGAGGATCAGCAGCGACTGCACCGAACCGAGCGCGTCCTTCATCTTCTGCTCCCTTACAGCGCCAGTCGGCGGGACTGGTCCGAGACGAACACCCCGAGCGGGTCCACCTTGGCGCGGACCTCGCGAAAATCGTCGAGATGCGGGTACATGGCTGCGAGGTCGGCAGCGGCGAGCCGGGAGTCCTTGGCGAGGTAGACGCGGCCGCCCTCGGACAGCACCTGCTCGTCGAGCCACGGCAGCAGCCGGTCGAGGCCGGGCGTGCCGGACGGGAAGTCCAGCGCCAGCGTCCAGCCCTCGGTCGGGAAGGACAGGTAACCGGGCGAGCCCTTCCCGAAGCGCTTGAGGACCGTGACGAACGACGGTGCCTGAGCGCGGCTGATCTGCTCGACCATACGGCGCAGCGCGGCGTCGGCGGCGAACGGGACGACGAACTGGTACTGAAGGAAGCCCGCCTTGCCGTAAACCCGGTTCCAGTCGCGGATGCCGTCGAGGGGGTGGAAGAACCCACCGATGGTGGCCAGGTGGTGGTGCGTGGCCGGAGTCTTGCGGTACCAGACCTCGTTGGCGATCGCGATGGTGCGCCGGTTGAGCAGGCCGGACGGGAAGAGGTCGGGCGCGCCGGCGACCGGCTTGGCGGAGAACGCCAGTGGCTCGGCGCGGTGCTTGGCCGACAACTCGTCGAGCGCCGCGAAGTTGCCGCAGTCCAGCAGCGCGCGGCCCAGCTTCGCGCCCTTGGCCAGGCAGTCCATCCACGCGACGGTGTAGCGGTAGTCGGCGTCGGTGCCGGCCAGCCGCTCCATCAGCGTGTCGAGGTCGGGCAGCTTGAAGGTGTCGACCGAGAGCCGTGAGGTCTCGATCGGGATCAGGCGCACGGTTGCGGACAGCACGACGCCGGTCAGGCCCATGCCGCCCGCGGTGGCCCAGAACAGCTCCGGGTCGGAGTCGGGGGTGAGCGTGCGAACGGTGCCGTCGGCGAGCAGCAGGTCCATGGAGGTGACGTGCTGCGCGAACGAACCGTCAGCGTGGTGGTTCTTACCGTGGATGTCGCTACCGATCGCGCCGCCGACGGTCACGTACCGGGTGCCCGGGGTCACCGGCACGAAGTACCCGAACGGAACCAGGGCCCGCATCAGCGTGTGCAGGGAGACGCCGCCTTCGGCCGTGACGAGGCCGGTGTCCAGATCAATGGACAGGATGCGGTTGAGCCCGGTCAGGTCGATGACCCGGCCACCCGCATTCTGCGCGGGATCACCGTACGAGCGGCCGAGTCCACGCGCGATGACGCCACGGGGGCCTGCCGTGGCGACCGCCTCGGCGACCTGCTCACGGGTACGCGGCCGTACGACCTCCGCCACCGTGGGCGCGGTGCGGCCCCAGCCGCTCAGGCGCTGCGCGTACGGCTCGGCGACGTCCGTGACGCCTACGCCGGAACGGCCGCCGATGAGGGAAGGCTGATGATCAATGCGCACTGAACACTCCCGCCGCGAAGCACCCGAGCCAGATCGCCGCGATGGCCATGATGACCACGTCGCCGAACAGCACGTCCTCCGGCTCCCCGGCCTTTCCGGAGTCCACGAACATCGCGTAGCGCAGGAAGATGAAGGACCAGGGCACGATCGAGATCTCGTGCCAGTTCACCCCGGACTCGTTCTGGCCGAGGCCGAAGGCCCACAGAGCGTAGGTCAGGATGGTCAGCCCGGCGGCCATCTGCCAGACGAAGCGCAGGTACGACTCCGAATACGCGGCCAGCGTCTTGCGCGTGGTCGCGGCGGCCTCTCCCATCAGGATCATCTCAGAGTGCCGCTTCCCGGCCACCATGAACAGCGAGCCGAATGCGGTGGTCAGCAGGAACCACTGGGACAGCGGAATGTTCGCGGCCACGCCGCCGATCATCGCTCGCAGCAGGAAGCCTCCGGCGACCAGCGCGAGATCGAGCACGAGGATGTGCTTGAACCAGGCGCTGTACGACAGGTGCATCGCGAGGTAGATGGCGATGACCGCGGCGGTGCCCACGTTGGCCGCGAAGGCGACGCCGACTGCGGCGATGGAGAGCACCACGACGGTGGCCCATGCCAGCGGGATCGGGATCAGCCCGGCCGCGATGGGCCGGTACCGCTTCTTGGGGTGCATCCGGTCGGCCTCGACGTCGAGCGCGTCGTTCGCGTAGTAGACGGCGGCGGCGGCCAGGCAGAACGCGGCGAAGGCGACCGCGCTGGCGCCGAGCACCTTCGCCTCGTCGATGCGGCCGGCGGCGAGCGGCGCGGTGAGCACCAGGACGTTCTTGACCCACTGCTTCGGGCGGGCCTCGCGCACCATCGCGCGTAGCAGCGCGAAGGGCTTGGTCGAGGTGCTGCCGGCGGACGTGGCGACCGGAGCGTGTAGCGCGACGTCGGTGCCGGTGCCGTTCGCGGCCGGTACGGGCGCCTCTTCCGGCGCGGCGTCGGCGGACTCGGTCTCGACGTCGGCCTCAGCGATGGCGGTCTGCGCATTGCCGTTCACGGCTCGCTCGACCGTCTCTTCGCCGGCGGCGGTCATGTGTTCGATGCGCTCTCGCGCGGGGATCGTAACCACGTCACCCTCCCAAGTGATCGGTCCTCGTGACGGTGCCGGAACCGCAGAGGACAGGGTGCGGATACCACGACTCTTCGTCGGGTCCTGCCGTCGTACCCGGCTTTCGGCCTGTCGTGCGCCGAAGTCCCGCCCGGGTGAACAGCGTAGGGAGGCTACCAGGACCACACCTGCCTGCCCCAACCTACCCGGGCATTCGGTGCAAGCTACTGGCGTCTGGCGTACTGCCGGCCCGGGTAACCGCTCTAACGTGGCGTACGCCCTAGAGCCTCTATTCGGTTCCATAGGGCCGCAACTTGATCGGCCAATTCATCCGGTGTGCCGTCGTTGTTCAGGACAACGTCCGCCGCGGCGAGCCGTTGCTCGCGGGGGGCCTGCGCGGCGATACGCGCCGAAGCCTCCTGCTCGGTCATGCCGCGATCACGCACCAGGCGGGCCACACGCACCGCGTCGGCGGCATCCACGACGACGACAAGTTCGAACAGGCTGGCCAGCCCGGACTCGACGAGCAGCGGCACGTCTTGGACCACGACGGAGCCCTCAGGCGCGGCGACGGCGCGTTCGGCCATCCAGGCGCGTACACGCGGATGAACGATCGCGTTGAGCGCGGTACGCCGATCCGGATCGGTGAAGACAACGGCGGCGAGCGCCGCGCGATCCAGCGAACCATCCGGTGCAAGCACTGCATCGCCGAAATCGGCGAGCACCGCGGCCAGCCCGTCGGTGCCTGGGGCGACCACCTCGCGTGCGGCGACGTCCGCGTCGAGGATCAGTGCGCCACGCTCGGCCAAGAGCCTGGCGACGGTGGACTTGCCGGAGCCGATGCCACCGGTCAGTCCGACCAGGACGGTGCGTGCCTCGCTCATGAGGCGATCCCCTCTCTTCGAACTTGACCGGGCCGGCGGCGCAGGATCGGCCGACGCGAAGCGGCGGACGAGCCTACAGCCGCCATGGTGCCCCGGCTAAGAGGGTTGCGCGGGTTGGTGGTTGACGGAGTTGTTCATGCGACTGGCGCCGCGTTGGCTCGCAAGTCAAGGGCCGAGCGGGGCGGGGCAGGGCGGAGCGGAGGAGGGTGTCACAGCGCCACGCGGTCCAGCTACATCAGTTGCATCAGCGACACTGCGCGGCGACCAACGGCAACGCCGTTAAGCGACGGCCATCGGCCCGCGCCCACGGGGCGCCAGCCGCAGGAACAGCACCGTCGGCCACCAAACCGCGCAACCCTCTAGGTTCGAAGAGCCGACGCCTACGGCTGCGGCATGAACGAAACGGGCGCCCGGCGGTTCCTTGCGGAAGTCGTCCGGACGCCCGTCAGCGTTCGTTCGCAGTCGGCTGATCAGATGATCAGCCGCTCCCGGCAGCTCAGCTCTGTCCGCCGGCCAGCTTCTCGCGCAGCGCGG
>NZ_DASYZI010000337.1:0-2888 GCF_035946395.1 Actinocrinis sp. | reverse complement strand
GTAGGCTCCGATGCCGTGCTTGACGGCTGGGGAGATGTAGGAGCGTATGGCGAGCCAGTTGGCGGCGTCGGCCTCTGACTGGTGGCAGCCGGAGATTTTCACCTGGGTCTTGACCGGCCGCTGGTCGCGCTCGGCCAGGTTGTTGGTCGGTTCGAGCGTGGTGTCTTCCAGGAAGCGCAGGTACTCGTGCTCGCGGTCGCGTAGCCGCTCAAGCAGGTTGGTCGCGTCGCTTTGTGCCCGGTTGCCGGGCAGGCGGGGGTGGCGGGCAAGGCCCACGGCCACACCCTGGCGCAGGACCCGCAGATACACCTGGCCCTGTTCGGGCGGCACGTGGTCGAGTCCTGCGGCGCGGGCCGCGTCGGCCTGCTCGATCAGCCGGGCCAGCGCCCAGCGGATCTGGTCGGCCCAGGGCTGTTCGGGATTTGCCTCGACCTGCGCAGTTAGTTCCCTGATGACGTGGGCCAGGCATAGCTGATGGTGGGAGTGCGGGTAGCCGTCGTAGAGCTGGAAGTAGGCGTCGTGGATCATTGTGCCGCGGAACTGCGGCAGGATCCCCAGGCTGTTGGCCCCGGCGCGCGAACGCGGGGCCAGGGCGAGGTAGGTGAGCAGGCGTGTGCACGCGACGTGCAGGTAGCGGCGCCGGTCGGCGCCAATGCGGGTGGTGGTATCGTCCGCGTGCAGTACGTGCCCGAGCGTGAGCAGCGCCCTGATGAGAGCGAGCGCGGGCTCGACGAGCTTGGCGGCGCGCACGAGCTGGGACGCGACCCAGCCGGTCGAGGGCGCGGCCCCGGTCAGATCCGCGATCAGCTCGGCGGCCCGCGCCACCGGAACATGCTGATACACCAACAGATACACCGTGAACGCGGCGAGATGAGGCCCGTAGGTGGGGCTGTCGCTCACCCCGGCGGGCACCGGGGCGCCGGTTACAGCGCCGCAGCCACAGGCCACGCGGTGGGATCGGGTTTCGATCACCTGCGCGCATACCGGCGGGATGTCGGTGCGCTGCCGGCGCGAGTAGCCCAGGCTGTCGACCTCGCCCAGCCCATCGAACAATGCGCCGCACTCCCGGCACGCGTCGGGAAACGCGTGCTCGGTCTCATCGGGCCGCTCGACCAGCGCGAGCCCGCCACCGCCAGCGCCGGGCTGGTTGCCGCGCCCGCGCCCGGTCTTCGGGGCCGCGGGCCCTTCGGGCTTGTGGAACACGTCGCTCGACGGGGGCATCGAGGAGTTCCCGGAGTTGCGGCCAAGTCGCCGTTCCATCTGCGCGATCCGGGCCGCCTGCTCGGCAACCGTCGCCTTAAGCTCCTCGATCTGGCGCTGCTGTAGCACGATCAGCGCAAGGAGATCCTCACACGAGAGCGACTCCAGCCCCGACACGAGACAGAACTCTGCCACAGCCGGATCAGACAGCGCCAACAGCACGCCCACCTGCACGCCGAGCAAAATCACAAGACAGATAAATGTTTACGTGACGCGGGGCTGTTGCCGCTGCATGTTCGAACCATGAGGTATCCGGACAGGGGTGGGTTGTCGATGCGGGCCCGGGCTGGCCGGGAGGCGCTGCGCTTCGAGGCGGCCGGGATGTTCGAGGCTGGCAGGGACGCAGGCGAGATCGCGCGTGTGCTGGCGGTCACGCGCAAGTCGGTCAACGCGCGGAGGCGGGCCTGGCAGGTAGGCGGTATGGATGCCTTGGCGTCCAAAGGGCCTGGTGGAGCGGTCTGCCGTCTGGACGAGGTACAGCTCAAGGTACTGCAGCAGGCGTTGGGCGAGGGGCTGGCCGCGCACGGCTGGGTGGAGGACCAGCGCTGGACCCTGCCGCGGATCACACGGCTGATCTTCGAGTTGTTCCGGGTGCGCTACACTCCGCGCGGGGCTTGCTGCCTGCTGCACCGCATCGACTACAGTCCTCAGGTACCGCAGCACGTGGCGGCCGAGCGCGACGAGGTACAGGTGCAGACCTGGGTGAGGGAGACCTGGCCGCATATAAAAGGACTGCGGCACGGCTGAGTGCCTGGATCGTGTTCCAGGATGAGTCTGGCCAGAGCCTTCGCCCGCCCAAGGCGCGCACCTGGTCGCGGCGCGGGGTGACACCGCGAGTAAGGGTGAGCAGTAAGGGCTCGGGCCGGGTGAACCTGGCCGGGATGATCGCGCTGCGGCACGGGTTCCGCACTCGGCTGATCTATCGGATCATGCCTTATCACGGCCGCAAGAGCGAGCGGAAGGGCTTTCGCGAACGGGACCTGGCCGGGATGCTGGACGCCGCCCACCAGCAGCTCGGCCGCGCCAACATCATCCTGGTATGGGACAACGACACCGCGCACCGCGACGGCGAGATGAAACGGCTGATCGCGCAGCGCGACTGGTTGACCGTGTTCCACCTGCCGCCGTATGCGCCGACGTTGAATCCGGTGGAAGGCTTGTGGTCGGTGCTGAAACGCTCCCTGGCCAACCTCGCCCCACACGGCACCGATGCCCTGGCCGCGCTGGTGCGCACCCGCCTCAAGCGCATGCAGTACCGCAACGATGGATTGCTCGACGGCTTCATCACCGAAACCGGCCTCACCCTGCAACCACCGTAGCCAGAACACCAGCCTTTCCGACTCAGTAGTCGCTTGTGGCAGGTGAGGGTGGCAGCGAGAGAGAGGAACGTGGCAAAGCAGGTGGCCTTTCGCTCGTAGCGGATGGTCAGGCGTCGGTAGCCGAAGATCCACGAGATCGTGCGCTCGACACGCCACCTATCCCACCTGCAACACGTACTCACGGCCATCGCCGTGAACATCGAGCGCCTCAGCACCCGATCAGTCGCCGAGGAAACCTCCCCGGCAAGACCCTCAACGGCCTTCCAGGACTTCCTAGACCAGCAGGGAATTCCCCGGTCGAAATCATGG
>NZ_DASYZI010000336.1:0-7292 GCF_035946395.1 Actinocrinis sp. | reverse complement strand
GGACTCCTGGCGCTCGGACGACACCTCAAGCGCCTACTTCACCTTCGCCGCCGCGGACAGCGCTGAGGCCGACCCCGCGCTGGTCGCCGTCAGCGCGACCTTCGTCAGGGCACTGTTCCACGAACTCGCCGACCAAGCCCCGCCCGCACTCGCCGAGCTGCTCAGCCGCTGGGCCGAACAACGCCGCCACGCCGCGCTCGCGGGCATGCGACCGATCCCGGTCCAGCCGCCCCGCGTCAGCGTGCTGCTCCCCCGAGACGAGTCCCTCTGGCCACCAGAGTCATGGGACGCCTTTGCGGGCCTGGACCTCGACGCGCAGCGGTTCGACAACACACTCCTGCGCTGGGACGCCGACTCAGGGCTCTGGATTCAGGGCAGAACCCAGGCCCAAGCCCAAGCCCAAGCACAGGCGCAGGCGCAGGCGCAGGGCGCCACGTCCAAGCGGCATGATGGTCACGATCCGTCTCTCCCGCCGGTCGGTCGAGGTCAGGACGACCGGACTTCTTAGTACCCTGACGATCAGTGACGTGCTGGCGAGCGGACGCGCCTCGATACCCCTACTCGCCACGAGTACGCACCCGCAAAGCCGACGACGGCGACCACCACACCGACGTAGAACGACCCGACGGCGACCGTGCTGCGCGATGCCAAGGCTCTGCTCTCCGGTTTCACCCCGCTGCCGAAGGCGGCCAGGCATGACGAGTAGGTCCGACCGGTGCGGAGGGGGTCGGCGTGGAGTGGAGCCGGTCAGCCAGCCGGAGGCGTTGTCAGGCGTTTTCAATTTGGAAGCGGCGGACGCCGGCCATGACGCAGACGACAGCCAGGCCCAGGCTGACGAGAATGCCCCAGAGCACGGTGCCGTCCGCGTAGCTGCCGAGGAAGACCTCGCGCATCGCGTCCACGATGTAGCGGAACGGGTTGATGCGGGACAGATCGTAGAGCCAGGTCGGCGCGGACTGCTCGGTGAGCGGGAGCAGGATGCCGGAGAGCAGCAGGATCGGGATCGCCACCGAGTTGAGCAGCGGGGCGAGGGCGTCCTCGCTCTTGAGGGCCAAGCCGACCGCGTAGGACAGCGAGGACATGCTGACCGAGAGCACCAGCACGAAGCACAGCGCCAGCAGGATGCCGCCGACCGGGGCGCGCAGGCCCATGATCAGGCCGGTGAGCACCAGGATGACCGACTGGGTCAGCAGTGCGATCGCGTCGCGCATCACGCGGCCGAACAGCAGGGCGAAGCGGCTGACCGGGGTGACCCGCATGCGCTCGATCACGCCGGCCCGCCACTCGGCGATGATGGCGAAGCCGACGAACAGCGAGCCGAACAGGCCGAGCTGGACCAGCAGTCCGGGCACGAAGATGCGCCACGCCACGTCGGATGCGGCGCTCGGCGAGCTGACGAAGTGCTTGACCAGCGGGCCGAACAGGGTCAGGTAGAGGATCGGCTGGATCACGCCGATGATCAGCCAGGCCGGATTGCGCAGCGAGAGGCGCAGCTGGCGGCGGAAGATCAGCAGGGTGTCGCGCAGCGTGCTGGTGAAGTTCATCGGGCACTCCCGGTTGCGGTTCCGGACTGCGACTGGGCGCCCTCGTCGCCGGCGGCTTCCTGGTTCGCCTGGTCCGCGCCGGGGCTCGGGCTGTCGTCGCGCAGCGAGCGGCCGGTGAGGGTGAGGAACACGTCGTCGAGGGTGGGGCGGGCCAGCTGGATCGACGCGATGGGCACGCCCGCGGCGTCGAGCGTGCGCATGATGCCCATCAACTGCTGCCCGCCGGCGTCCACGTTCACCCGGAGGATCCGGCCGTGGACGGTCTTGTCTCGCACACCTTCGATGCCGTCGAGCGCTGCGAGTGCCACCGCCGGGTCGCGGTCGCCGTTCAGCTCGATCGTGACCAGGTCGCCGGAGATGCGGTGCTTGAGTTCCTCCGGGCTGCCCTCGGCCACGATGCGGCCGAAGTCGATGATCAGGATCCGGTCGCAGAGCGCGTCGGCCTCGTCGAGGTAATGCGTCGTCAGGAAGACCGTGGTGTTCAGGTCGTCACGCAGTCGGCGCACGTGCGTCCACAGGTACGCCCGGCTCTGCGGGTCGAGGCCGGTGGTCGGCTCATCGAGGAACACCAGCCGCGGGGAGTGCACCAGGCCCAGCGCGATGTCCAACCGGCGCTTCTGGCCGCCCGACAGGGTCTTGACGAACCTGTCTTCAAGGCCGGCCAGGTCCAGTTGCACGAGCAGTTTCGAGCAGCGTTCGCGGGCCTCGGCGCCGCCGAGCCGGTACAGCTCGGCCTGGGTGATCAGCTCCTCGCTGACCGTACACGCACCGTCGGTGCCGCCGGTCTGCGCCACGTAGCCGATCCGTTTGCGTACCTCGCCCGGCTGGCGTAGCAGGTCCGCCCCGGCCACGGTGGCGGTGCCGCCGCTGGGTTCGAGCAGCGTGGTGAGCATGCGCAGCGTGGTGGTCTTGCCCGCTCCGTTAGGTCCGAGGAAGCCGACGATCTCGCCCGGACGGACCGTCAGATCGATGCCGCGCACCGCCTCGACCGTGCCGCGTTTGGTCTTGAACTTCTTGGCCAGGCCGGTGACCTCGATCATGGATTCGGTCGAGGGCTGCTGAGCGTGCGGCGGGCCGGCCGAGGTGTCCGCCGGTGCGTCGACCGATGGCGCGTCGGTACTGGGTGAATCCGCCATCGGCTGCCTCCGGGGTGGGTGTGGTGTCGGTGTGGTGTGGTTGCTGGTGGTGCTTGGGTTGGTTGTCGAACTGTTGCGGGAAACGCTACGGCACGGCGCCGACAACGGCGCGGCTACTTCTGCCGGTCGGCGAGCTTTTGCAGGTCGGCGCTGATTTCGGCCTGCTGCCGCAGGTCGTTTTCGGTGGCGGCGAGACCCACCACGAAGAGGATCACGATCGTGGTCAGGCTGATGCCCTCGATCAGCGGTTCGAGCAACTGGTTCGCCGACATGCCCATGGAGTCCGGGGCGGGGGCCGAATATACGACCATCGCCGCCATTCCGGTGTAGTGCATGCCGCATACCGCGACGCCCATGATGAGTGCCGCGCCGATGGTGGCGAAGATGCCGCGGATGTTCATCGCGGCCCACAGCGCCGCGGTGGCGGCGACCACGGCGATGATCACGGACGCGAGCACGATCAGCGGCCGGTACTGCACGCCGGCCGCCATGCGCATCGCCGACATGCCCATGTAGTGCATGCTCGCGACTCCGCCGCCGGTGATGGCACCACCGCCGAGCAGCGCCCGCACAGTCGAACGGCCGGCCACGATCGTCAACCCGACTCCGACGACGACGATGGCGATGATCATGCTGATGATCGTGGTCGGCAGGTCGTAGGTGATCTCAACACCCGTGATGTCATATCCGAGCATGGCGATGAAGTGCATCACCCAGATCCCGGTGCCGCCGATCGACACCGCGGCGAGAGCCAGCCACCGCCAGCGGACGAATCCCTTGGTGGCGCGGGCGCGCGACATGGCCGAAAGACCTAGTGCGGAACCTATGCAGGACATGGTGTAGGCGAGCAATGGAGTGCTCGGACCGTTTATATATCCATGCATCTGCATGGAAAGCATCGATGAAGCGGCGTGCATGATTATTCCCCCCACATGTGGAAACCGCGGCATGGCGTTCCCAGGCCGTACCGCGCGAGTCACGCTATCCGGTCCGCCTCGATCAAGTCAACGTGCTGACGCATGACCGTGAAGTGACGAAAAGCGACCTAATGGTATAGAGTGGGAAATAGCCGACGAACGGGTTAACCGAAGCGGCCGTGGATGTAGTCGGCGGTGCGCGGGTCCGTGGGAGCGCCGAACATGGCGGCTGTGGTGCCGTGCTCGACGATGCGGCCGGGCGCCCCCTGCTCGGCCAGGAAGAACGCGCACTGGTCGGAGACTCGGGCCGCCTGCTGCATGTTGTGCGTGACGATGACGATGGTGACCTCGTGCACGAGTTCGCGGATGGTCTCCTCGATGCGCCGAGTCGAGGTCGGGTCGAGCGCCGAGCAGGGTTCGTCCATGAGCAGCACGCGGGGGCTGACCGCGAGCGAGCGGGCGATGCACAAGCGCTGCTGCTGGCCGCCGGACAGCGCGCCGCCGGGCTGCCGGAGCCGGTCGCCCACCTCGTTCCAGAGGCCGGCTTTGATCAGGCAGGACTCGACAAGGGCGTCCTTCTCGGAGCGGCTGAGGCGCGCGCCGGTGAGCTTGAGTCCCGCGGTGACGTTGTCGTAGATCGACATGGCGGGGAACGGGTTCGGCTTCTGGAAGACCATGCCGATGTGCGCGCGCACCTCGGTGAAGCGGCGCTGCGGGTCGTAGACGTCCACGCCGTCCAGCAGCACCTCCCCCGCGAGCGTGGCGGAGGGTATGAGCTCGTGCATCCGGTTGAGGATGCGCAGAAACGTGGACTTGCCGCAGCCGGACGGGCCGATCAGCGCCGTCACCCGGCCGGCGGGCATGCTGAGCGACACCCGGTCGAGCACCTTGCGCTCGCCGAACCAGGCGGAGATGGAGCGGGCCTCCAGTCCGGCGAGGGGCGCGGCCGTGGCGGCTACGGGGGTCAGGAGGGCAGTCGGGTCGGACATGCGGCGGGCTCCGGAACGGGGGTGAGATGAAGGCGCGGGCGGTGGGGCTGTCTGGCCGAGGGATACGGGGCTAGGGGGTGCCTGAGCTGTGGAGTCGGACCAAGGTGCGACGCGTGGCGCGTGCGAGCGCTGGGTGGGGGGCCGTGCTGGGACTGGGGTCCGTGTACGGCCCGGCAACGCGGCGAGCGCGCGACTGGCGACGCGACTGCTTCCCCATAGTTCGAACAGCCCTTAGGAGTGCACTGAAGATCTTGCTCAGGCCGACCGGTTCGCTCCGGTTCGCCAGCGAATATCGAGCCGGCAAGCCGAAATGAGCCGGGCGCGTTTTCAAGATCTTCATCGGGTCGCTAGATGAGGTTGGGTAGGAGGCGGGCGATTTCGTTGGCGACGGCCAGGCCGAGCATGCCCAGCGTCGGGACGCCGACGAGCCAGGCCTGCCGTGCGCCCCAGCGCAGCCGCGCCCAGGTCAGCGCGATCGCGGCGAGGACGAGAGCCTGCGCCCAGAGCACGAGCGGCATCCAGGCAGCGGGCTCGCCTGCCAGGGCGTTCTCGTTCGGCGGGTTGGTGTCGAACAGCCGGGACGGAGTGGGCTGGACCTTGGAGATCAGCTCCGCGTCCACACGCAGGATGTCCGTGGGGATGTACGCGTCGCCGTCCGCGGTCATCAGCGTCAGGCGTCCCTGATTGACCTTCAGGTCTGGAGGTAACGGATCGTTCGCGCGCCTTACGTCAATGACGCGGTACGTACTCGAACCTTGGCCGGTGGTCACGGTGAACGTGTCGTTGGCGTGCATCTGGTCGAGGTAGTGGAACGGTCCGCCGTACAGCACGCGCCGCGCCATGATGACGCTGATTCCGGCCTGGCCGGGCAGCACCGTGCCGGGTAGGTGGCCGGGGCCGGACATCAACACCGACGACGAGGTGCCCTCGGCGACCACCTGACGCATCCCAAGTTCGGGGATTTCCAGCAGGGCCACCGGGGTGCCGATCGCGACCACCCTGCCGTTCGTGTCCAGCGGGCCGACCGGTGCGCTCGCGTTGGCCAGCGCGTAGCGGAACGCCGCGTACTCCACCTGTTGGTCCCGGCTGTGCCGCAGCGAGCCGATCACCCAGACGTCCGCGAGGAAGCCGATCAGCAGCGCGCCGAGCACGGTCAGCGAAACGCCGACGAACCACATGCCGACGCGGTCGGCCGGCGCCGCCGGCGCGGCGGCGGGCTGCGGCTCGGCCTCCCGCCCGGACGGCTCGGGTTCGGGTTCCGGCTCGGCGGCCTCGGCGGACTCCAGGGTGAGCGACACGGATCAGCCTCCCGTCTTGACGCCCGCCGCGCCGGCCTTCGCCGCGCCGGCCCCGGCGGCGGACTTCTTCGCCGGGGAGGCAGGCGCAGTGGCGGGCCTGCGGCGGCGGCGGAAGAACTCGAAGGCGAGGCCGGCAAGCAGCAGGACCACGATGAGCTGCGCCCACGGCATGCTGATCGTGGAGGCGGAACCCGAGACGCTGGACGCCTTCGGGTCGATGTCGCCGGGCAGCGCCGACGGGTCGACGGTCACCCGGCCGGTGATGACGAACGACGGGAGCACGCCGCCGATCTGCGACGAGTAGCTGATCTGCTGCCCCGGCAGCAACTCCTTGAAGCTCGGTACGTTGACCGCCTGGTTCGGCACGTTGACCGCTTGGTGGGTGCCGCCGGCGAAGCTGCTCACGCTGATGTGCAGGGCACCGGCCAACCGCACGTTCCCCGTGTTGCGCACGGTGTAAGTCACCGTCGCGCTGCCCGCGCCGAAGGGGTTCCACGAGTTGTGGTACGTCGTCTTGACGTTGGTCAGCGTGAGCGCGGCGGAGAGGGCGCCGGGGACGCGGATGTAGATGCGGGTGCCGACGCGCTCCTCGACGTTGACCCGGTTACCCTTGGCGTCGGTGGCGATCCGGTTGAGACCGGCGACGATGCCGCCCGCGTGGTCGCCCGGCGTCGCGTTGACCGGGATGATGACCGTGATGGGCACGATGACGATGGCACGCGCTGGCACCGTGATGAAGTTGCTGCCCGCCAGGTGCACCCACGCGCCGAGGTCCGTGGGCGCGATGGCCGCGGCCTGGATGTCGAAGCCGCCGTCGGCGGTGTTGAACGCGTCGTTGGCGTACACGTGCAGTTGCAGCGGCTGAGTGCTGAAGTTCTGCACCGCGATGTGGTCGGAGATCCGCGCGCCGGGCGTCGCCGAGTAGGTCAGGCGGGCGCGGCTGTCGGGCTTCTCTCCGGTGGCCGGCTGGATGCCGAACGTGGCGGTGTTGGGGCTCGTGCCGGGGGTGCTGATGCTGGGAGCGCTCGAACCGGGAGCGCTCGGACCTGAGGCGGTGGTGAGCGTGGCGGCGGTGAGCGCCGCGGCGGGCGCGGCGCCGGGGATGGCGGTGAGCAGGGCGCCCAGCGTGATGGCGATCGCGGTTCTGGCTGCGGTCGTTGCGATGGCGGTGCCGAACTTGGCAGTGCCGAACTTGGCGAACTTGGTGGCGGCGATTTTGGCGGTGGCTCGCCGGGCGGTGGCGAGTCCGGCAGTGGCGATTCTGGCGGTGGCGATTCTGGACGCGGCGAGCCTGCCGGAGGATCGCGTTCGCGTCGTCCTGTTCATCGATGTCACAGTGTTCTCCGGAGGCTTAAAGCAGTACATGCGGAACAATGGGGGCGGGGGTAGCCGGGCAATTGCGCTGCCC
>NZ_DASYZI010000335.1:0-21427 GCF_035946395.1 Actinocrinis sp. | reverse complement strand
CGCGAGCGCGCCCACTCCTCCCGGGTCGACCTGCGCGGCGAGGACCTCGCGGCGGGCGCGTCCGGGGTCAACCTCGTCGGCTACATCACCGTCTCGTCCCGGTCTCCAGAGGCGCTGGCCAGGGACAAGCGCACGATCCGCGCCTCGGCGGGTAAGTCATTCTTGAAGCTGGAATGGTGCGACCGCGAGCACCACCGCGCCTTCATCAATACCCTGCCTTTTGCCACCGGCGTGCGGAGGTAACTTGCGATGGCTCGTCAGGGAAGCGTGACCGACCTGCTCGCCGAGGCGTTCACCACGGTCGTCTTCGGGAAGAAGGACACCGCTCGGCTGCCCGTGCGCACGTCCTCCAACCAGGCCGCGGCGATCTACCTGCCGACCGCCGCCCCGGGCCTCGGAGACTCCGGTGTGATCATCGGACGAGAGGTCTACAGCGGAAAGGGCTACGTCTACGACCCCTTCCAGCTCTACGGCCAGCAGCTGCCCGCCCCGCACTGGCTGGTGCTCGGCGAGTCCGGCAACGGCAAGTCCTCGCTGGAAAAGACCTATGTGCTGCGCCAGCTGAGGTTCAAGGACCGCCAGGTGGTCGTGCTCGACGCGCAGGGCGAGGACGGCGTCGGCGAGTGGAACCTGCTCGCCCAGGCCTTCGGCGTCACCCCGATCCGGCTCGACCCGCACCAGCGCGGCGGGCAGGGCATCCGGCTCAACCCGCTCGACCCGGCGATCACCATGACCGGACAGCTCGCCCTGCTGCGCACCATCATCGAGGTCGCCCTCGCCCACCCGCTGGACGAACGTTCCGGCTACGCGCTCAAGGCCGCCCACGCCACTGTGCGGGCGCAGTCGCTGCGCGCGGGAGCCCAGCCGATCCTGCACGACATCGTCGAGGCGCTGCGCGATCCGAAGCCGAACGCGGCCGAGGAGATGAACGTCGCGCTCGACGAGGTGCGCGACTGGGGCCTCGACGTCGCGCTGGTGCTGGACCGCCTGGTGGACGGCGACCTGGCCGGGATGTTCGACGGCCCGACCACCGTCGGCATAGACCTGGACTCGCCGCTGATCGTGTTCGACCTGTCCACCATCGACCGCAACTCGATCGCGATGCCGATCCTGATGGCGATCGTCGGGGTCTGGCTGGAGCACACCTGGATCAAGCCGGACCGCAAGAAGCGCATCTTCCTGGTGGAAGAGGCCTGGCACATCATCAACTCGCCGTCGGTGGCGCAGCTGTTCCAGCGGCTGCTCAAGTTCGGTCGCCGGCTCGGCCTCTCCTTCGTCGCGGTGGTGCACCACCTGTCCGACGTGGTGGACGGCGCGGCGGCACGGGAGGCCGCGGCGATCCTGAAGATGGCCTCAACTCGTACGATCTACATGCAGAAGTCGGATGAAGCGCGCGCCACCGGCCGGGTCCTCGGCCTGCCGCGCTGGGCGGTGGAGATCATCCCGACTCTGTCACCGGGCATCGCGGTCTGGGACGTCAACGGCGATGTGCAGGTGGTCAAGCACATCGTCACCGAGATCGAACGGCCTCTGGTGTACACCGACCGCGCGATGACCGAGTCCGCGGCGGCGCTGGCGCTGCGTGAAGAGATCGAGGACGACGGGGAAGAGCTGCCGTTCGCGTTCGCCGAGCAGGAGCGAACCGCGCAAGAGCAGATCGCCGACACCGCGGAGGTGAACGGACGCGCCGTCGAAAGCGGCGGCATCCCCGCGAGCAGGGCGCTTCCCGCCGGGCGCTCCGTGCGGCCCGAGCAGGACGACCCCGATCTGACGGCGATCGCCGCGGCGGTCTTCGGCCCGCGCGCGGGCAAGCCGACACACAATCGTCAACGCTGAGCGGCGGGCTGCGCACTCCTGCCGCGTGCTCCGGCGACAGCGTGCTCCTCATTCAGCGCGTTTTATTCGGAGCGCTTTGCGCAGGGCCAGGTGTTGCCACAGAGGCAGTAGTCGGCATCCTGCGCAATGGCAACCAGCTCGTGGGCGACGTGTAGATCCGCCCTCGCCACGAGGCACTCATCGGTCTCTTGCGGCCGCGTACACGTCTCGGCGCTCGTGCGTTTGCTCGTGTTGTCGTACAGGACTGTGCCGGTCATGCGAACTCCTGAGGCAGAGAACGAGGCGTTACCCTGCGCAACGAACGCGTACCCTTCTGGTCACGCCATACGCGGCCACCGAGTTGAGCGCTGATCGGCGTTAAGCACTCATCGGGTCGCGTCACGGCCGCAGCCGATCTATCGCGACCAGCCGGGGGAGGCGACGCGGACCGAGCTGCCTGGTGACGTGGAGCACCCACGCGCGGCCCGGCGCCAGCTTGCCGCCGCCTCCACCCGCGCCCAGCAGCCGATCGTGTTCGCGCTGCGACCACGGCCGGCCGTTCACGACCGGCGCGTCAGAGTGCCCCGCGGCCACGCCTCGCCGCCGCGTCGCGGCGCCGGGCAGCGTCTTCTGCGACTGTCCGGCCCGCTTCGACGCCACCTGTTCCAACGCGGCGCGTATCGGCATCGACTGCGCCAGCCCGGCCTGGAAGAGCGCCGCGGCCAGCAGGTCGTCGAGCACTTCGGCGTGCGAGCACACCACGGTCGGCTCACCCTCCGCTATCAGGGCACGTATCCACGACGCCGCGGCCCGGGGCGCGGCCGCGTGTGCGGCTTCCGACAGCGCGGGGTCGATGTCGATGAGCGTGCGCTGCCTGCCCGCGAAGGGACGCATGGTGTCCACGCAACGTACCGCCGGCGACGAGACGATCCGCGGCCGGCCGAAACAGGAGAGCAGTTCCGTCAGCGCCTCAGCCTGCGCGTGGCCCTGCGCGACGAGCGGCCTCAGCCGGTCGTCCGGATACTTCTGCGACCGACGCTCGGCCGTACCGTGCCGCAGCAGCACGATCGGCACCGTGTCCACCGGGGCGGCCAGGAACGCGCCGAGCACCATCGCGTCAAGCCGCCGGGTCAGCCGGGCCAGTGCCTCCTCAGGGGTGAGCCAGGCCAGCCGGTCCACCTCGTGATTGGGCTCGAACCGACCACCGGCGTCGCCGTCCGGCAGCGCCTGCGCGGCCCAGTAACGCACCCGCTTGGTCGTGCCCGCGCCGAGCAGTTCGTAGCTGATCGCGGGCAGCCTGCGGCCGAGCACCAGGTGCTGCCCGGTCTCCTCGAAGACCTCGCGTACCGCGGTGAGCTGGATGTGCTCGCCGGGATCCTGCTTCCCCTTGGGGAACGACCAGTCGTCGTAGCGCGGGCGGTGGATGAGCGCGAGCTCGGGCCCGTCGGGACCGGGCCGCCAGAGCACCGCTCCCGCGGCCTCCACCGGACCGCCCGCGGCGGATTGGGTTCTGGTCAGCGCCATGGCAGCACCATGTTAACCAACGTGTGCGGCAAGAATCAGGCTCTTCGAGGTCAGCGGGCAGCGGCCGGGCGGCGATCTGCGCTCAGCGGTCCAGCCAGGCCCGCCGGTCCGGGTCGGCCGCCTGCGCCCACAGCGCGGGAAAGGCGAGCCGGGAACGCAGGATGCCCGCGCGCGCCTCGCCGAGCAGCCGGCCGAGCACGAATCCGGTCGGAGCGGCGATTCGCGGCGTCCGCGCGGCGCGCAGCAGCACGGTCGAGGCGACTGTGGCGTCCTGCTGTGTACCGAGCTCTTCGGTGATGACAGTCATCGCCTCGGCCAACTCCGCGGCGGGCTGCCCGGCGACCGGTACGCATACCTCGGCCGCGTAACGACACCGCTTGGCGGCTATTCGCAGCCGGTGCCACAGTTCGTCCGTCGCGTCGTCAGCCAGTGCCGACTGCGCGCTCTGCTTTCGCGGATCGGGCAATGCGGCGACGCGGCGTTCGGTGATCTCGAACGTGCGCGCCACCAGCGGATACATCGCCTCCGGCGCCGGCGCGAACGACTCGGGCAGCCCGGGCAGCGTCTCGGGCGCCAGCGCGAGCTGATCGGCCAAGGCGTGGAACCGCGGTCCGGCCAGCGCCGCGAGCGTCGTCTCGTGTGCGACCGCGTATTCGCGGTGCAGCATCCGGTCCAGCAGTGTCCGTGCCCTTACCATGCCCGGCGACTCGTCAGCCATGTCGTCGAGCGCCCCGAGCAGTCGTTCGCGCACGACCTCGATGTCACGTTCGGGGGCGACGATCTCGGTGAAATCGGCGATCTGCGCGGCGAGCTCGTCGGCCCAGCCCCCGTCCAGCAGCGGACGATAAGTGCGCAGCATCGAGCGGGAACGGCGACAGGCGACCCGGATCTTGTGCGAGGCCTCCGGCTTGCCTTCACGCAGCCGGGGCAGCTGGGCGAGGAACGCGGCGCTCTGCGCGGCGAGGTACGCGCGCAGCACGTCGAGCGCGGCAGGTACCGGTTCGGCGCTGTTCGCCACCGGCGCCCCGGTCCGCTGTTCCGCTTCTGTCACTTCGGCCCGCCCCGTTCCCTCATCACTTAGACGGATCGCGCACCGCGGTGCGGTGCGCTGTTTCCCGGCTCCGCGAAGCCGGGAGGTCTCGCCTTGTACCGTTCGTGCTTGTTCGGGGTGCGCGCCGGGCTACCCCATCCTGGCCCGTCGCGCCGCCAGCAGCTGGTTGCGCGCGTCGATGAACGATTCCTGCACGTCGCGCAGCGGCCGTCCGTCCGGCGCGGCGCGGCGGGTCCACTCGCCGTCCGGCCCCAGCTCCCAGCAGGCGGCGTCGTCCGCGAAGACCGTGTCGATCTGCGCGGTCAGCTCGCGTCGGTGCGCCGGGTCGGTCAGCAGCACCAGCGCCTCGACCCGGCGGTCGAGGTTGCGGTGCATCATGTCCGCCGAGCCGATCCACACCTCGGGCGGTTCGCCCGACGCGCGGCCGGTCGGCGTGGCCGGCGTCTCCTCGCCGAACACGAAGATCCGCGAGTGCTCAAGGAAGCGGCCGAGCACGCTGCGCACGCCGATGTTCTCGGACAGCCCGGGCACGCCGGGCCGCAGCGAGCACATCCCCCGCACGACCAGCTCGACGTGCACGCCCGCCTGGGAAGCCGCGTAGAGCGCGTCGATGATCGCCTCGTCCACCAGCGAGTTCATCTTCATCCGGATCCGCGCGGTGCGCGCCTTGCCGCGCGGCCCGCCGGCCAGTTTCTCCCGCTCCCGGTCGATCCGCTCGATCAACCCGTCGCGCAGCCCGTTCGGGGCGGTGAGCAGCCTGCGATACGTCGTGGTGCGCGAGTATCCGGACAGCCGGTTGAACAGGTGGGTCAGATCCTCGCCGACCTGCGGGTCGGTGGTCAGCAGGCCCAGGTCCTCGTACTGCCGCGCGGTCTTCGGGTTGTAGTTGCCGGTGCCTATGTGCGCGTAACGGCGCAGCCGGCTGCCTTCCTGACGCACCACCAGCGACAGCTTGCAGTGTGTCTTGAGCCCCATCAGGCCGTACACCACATGGCAGCCGGCTTGCTCCAGCTTTCGCGCCCAAACGATGTTGGCGTGCTCGTCGAACCTGGCCTTGATCTCGACCAGGACCAGCACCTCCTTGCCCGCCTCGGCCGCGTCGATCAGCGCGTCCACGATCGGCGATTCGCCGCTGGTGCGGTAGAGGGTCTGCTTGATCGCGCGCACGTCGGGATCGTCCGCGGCCTGCTCCAGGAAGGCCTGGACCGAGGTGGTGAACGAGTCGTAGGGGTGGTGCAGCAGGATGTCGCGCTGGCGCATAGCGGCGAACACGTCGATCGACGAGTTCGACTCGTACTCGGCCAGGTCCCGGTGCAGCGCGGTGGCGAACGGCGGGAACTTCAGCTCCGGGCGGTCCTCGCCGGCGACGGTGAACAGCCCGGTCAGGTCGAGCGGGGTAGGCAGGCTGAGCACCTCCTGCTCGCTGACGCCCAGCTCGCGCACCAGCAACTCGCGCACCGCCGGGTCGATCGTCTCCTCGACCTCCAGGCGCACCGGCGGCCCGAACCGGCGGCGCACCAGCTCGCGTTCCAGGGTCTCCAGCAGGTTCTGCGACTCGTCCCCCTCGACCTCCACGTCCTCGTTCCGGGTCACCCGGAAGGTGTGGTGGCCGAGCACCTCCATGCCGTTGAACAGGTGCGGCAGGTGAACCGCGATCAGCTCTTCGAGCGGCATGAAGCGCCCGGTGCTGACTTCGACGAAACGTGGCAGCAGCGGCGGTACCTTGACCCGGGCGAAGTGCTCGTTACCGGTCACCGGGTTGCGTACCAGCACTGCGAGGTTCAGCGAGAGCCCGGATATGTAAGGGAACGGGTGCGCCGGGTCCACGGCCAGCGGTGTGAGCACCGGGAAGATGCGCTCGCGGAAGAGCGCGTAGAGCTGCTCCTGCTGCTCGGCGTCGAGGTCGGTCCAGCGCAGGATCTCGATGCCGTGCTGGGCCAGTTCGGGGCGCAGTTGCTCCTGGAACACCTGTGCGTGCCGGGTCATCAGCACCCGGGTCTCGGCCCAGATCCGCTGGAGCACCTCGCGGTGGGTGAGCCCGGACGCGGTGGTCCCGGCGGCCCCGGTGGCGATCCGCCGCTTGAGCCCGGCGACCCGAACCATGAAGAACTCGTCGAGGTTGTTGGCGAAGATCGCGGCGTACTTCGCCCGTTCCAGCAGCGGCACTTCCTTGTCCTCGGCCAGTTCGAGCACCCGGCCGTTGAACTGGAGCCAGGAGGCCTCGCGGTCGAGGAAACGGGGAGGGTCGACAGCCGGTTCCATGATCCAACTCTCGCATGAAAAGATGAACGTCGGGTAGCGGCCGGAGGGACGCCGGGCGACTGAGGCGGGGCAAAGGCCCTCTCGTCCGCTTGGGAGAGCATTACCCCAATCCGTGCCGTTCGTACAGGGTGTCCACCGTCCGGCTCAGGAATCCGAGCGAGGTATAAAGCCGCACCGCCGGAGTGTTGTCCGCGTCTACATACAGAACGACGGTTTGTAGGCCAGATTGGGCTAAATGCTGTAACCCGACGAGGGTGAGCAGTCGTCCGAGTCCGCGCCCGCCCGCGCCCGGGTCCACCCCGAGCACGTAGACCTCGCCGACCGGGCCGGGGCCGTACGCGCCCGCAGGGTGCACCTTCGTCCAGTGGAATCCGAGCAACCCGCCCTTGCCCGGCCCGCCTTCATCCGGCTCGCCCGTGGCACGCGCCAGGAAGAACCCGGCCGGATCGAACCAGGGTTCGGCTTCACGCTCGGCGAGGTCCCGTTCCGTCCACCGGCCCTGCTCGGGGTGGTGCGCGAAGGCGCGCGCGTTGAGCGCGAGCCACGCCGCGTCGTCCTCGCCCGGCCGGAAGGTGCTCAACTCGACCCCCGGCGGCGTCGGGGGCACCTCGAAGACGCGCGGCCCGCCTGCCGGGTCGGCCAGCGAGAGCTCCAGCAGCCGCAGCTCGCGCACCGCGTAGAAGCCGGTCTTCGCCGCGAGCTGCGGCTGCCCGGGCAGCGCACCGTGTGCCCATACGTGCAGCGTTCCCGAGGTCTCGCCGAGTGCGGCCTCGACGAGTGCGCGAGCGATTCCGCGTCGCCGGGACCGTGGCGCCACGCACAGCTCCGCGGTGCGGTCCCCTTGCTCGTCGGCAGGGCTCAGGTAGAGATACCCGGTGATCGAGCCGGTGTCGATCGACTCGGCATCATCGGCGTCACCCGCGCGCCAGACGAAGTGGACGCAGCCCGCCCTGCCGTGCGCCAGCGCGAGCCGACCGTCCTCCGACAGCGGGGCGGTGCCGTCCGCCTCGGTGACCGTCTGCACCAGTGCTGCCGCTTCCGGCTGATCGGCGTCGGCGAGCCGGTCGGCCGCACGCTCCAAACCCGTGTTCGTATCTGTCACGGCCTCAGATTAGGCGTGAGAGTTGATCAGGCGCAGTGTCGATCAGATGCAGTGTCGATCAGGCGTGTCGATCAGACGCGCAGAGCCTCGCGCTCGGCGCGCTTCTCCGGGTTCACAAAACGGTAACCGACGTTGCGCACTGTGCCGATCAGCTGCTCGTGCTCGGCTCCGAGCTTCGCCCGCAGCCGCCGGACGTGTACGTCCACCGTGCGCGTACCGCCGAAGTAGTCGTATCCCCAGACCTCCTGGAGCAGCTGCGCCCTGGTGAACACCCGGCCCGGATGCTGCGCGAGGTACTTGAGCAGCTCGAACTCCTTGAAGGTCAGGTCGAGGATCCGGTTGCGCAGCCGTGCGGTGTAGGTCGCCTCGTCGATGGTCAGGTCGCCGTTGCGGATCTCCAGCGGGAGGTCCTCGGCACCTGTCGCGGCGGCCAGCTTGCCGACCGCCAGCCGGATGCGCGCCTCGACCTCGGCCGGGCCCGCGGTGTCGAGCAGCACGTCGTCCACGCCCCACTCCGCGGTCACCGCGGCGAGCCCGCCCTCGGTGGTTATCAGCAGCATCGGGCAGTCGAGGCCGGTGGTGCGCAGCACCCGGCACAGCGAGCGGGTCGCGGGCAGCTCGCGGCGGCCGTCAACCAACAGGACGTCGGCCGGGGCCGTGTCCATCAGGGCGGACGCCTCCGCCGGGGCGACGCGCACGGTGTGCAGGAGCAGGCCGAGCGCGGGAAGTACTTCCGCCGAAGGAGCCAGGGCGTTGGTCAACAGGAGGAGGGTGGCCATGAGGGTGGAGCTCCTTCCGCCGTGCCGCACGAATACCGGATGGATGGCGTGCGGCAGGCCCCGCGCCGCGGAGCCGGCTAGTGAGGCGTATGTAACGTGTCCGTAAAAAACACGAAGGATCCAGTGGCCTCGTCGCCCGGATCCTCTGAACGCATGGTAGCGGACATGGACGCGGTATGTCTGCGGGGTGTCGAACCTATCTCGCCTCGTTATCGCCTGTATGTCGACGCCGCACTGTAGGGTGCGTGAGATCTTTCGATCTGTCGTTCACTGCGTTACATGACCGGTGCGCGGGTACCGTTGCCTGTGCGCACGCCGAACCAGAGAAGTAAGGGGTGGAACCGGTGCGAGCGACAGGCACGGCGACCTTGCGTTACTGGGCCGCCGCGCGTGAGGCGGCGGGCACTGCCGAGGAGCAGACCGACGCGGTCACCTTGGCCGCCGCGCTCTCCACCGCCGTGGCCGAGCGCGGCGTGGACGGTGACCGGCTGGCCCGGGTGCTGCTGCGCTGCTCGTTCCTGGTCGACGGTCGGCAGGTCGGCAAGCGCGATCCCGGGACGGTGCCGCTGGATCCGGGCGCCGTGGTGGAGATCCTGCCTCCGTTCGCGGGCGGATGAGCCTGCGGCCATGAGCTACGGCTACGACTACGAGGCGTACGAGAGCGAAGACCCGTACGCCGCCTCAGATTCCGCCGCGCAATCGGATCCCACGCCGGGGCGGGGCCGTTGCCGCAAGGCCACGTCCGAGCCCGATCACACACCTGACTCAGCGCCCTACGATCCGGACCCGCAGTGGGAGCGCTCCGGCCTCGGCCGGGATCAGGATGCGTGGAACCAGCGCGGTGCCGATCCTGGCGCCAATCCCCGTGCGACTGCCGAAACGCCATACGCCGACAGACACGACGACGCCCGGCGCGACGGCACCAGGTACGCGGAACCGGTTCAAGACTTCGGCGGCGGATTCGCTCCCGGACGCGAGCGGGAACCGCTCCCGGAATCCAGACATGAGTCCAGGCATGAATCTAGGCATGAGTCCAGGCGCGAATCCAGACTCGAACCCGAGCCGACGTTAGAACCTCAGTTCGATTCCGCGCCGCAAATCACGCCGGACCACCCCCAGGCGACCGCCGCAGTCGGCGCCTCATCCCGTGCGGCCAAAAGCTCCGCTGGCCGGGGAGCGTTCGGCGCTGCCGGCTTGGCCGTGTTGACCGGCATCGGCGCGATCGCCGCCGCACCGGTGCTCGCCGTCGTGATAGGCCTCAGCCAGATCGGTTTGGCCGTCGGGTGGACCCGCTCCGTCGGTCTGCCGTACGCGCGCCGCACCGTGGTCCTCGTCGCCGGGATCGGCTTGGCCGCCGCGACGCTGGCCTACCGGCTGATACCCGATCGCGCTCCCGCCGCGATGGGTGCCGCGCTCGGCGCCGGATTCGTCTTCCTCGCCGCGGACCAGCTCTTCCGCAAGGACACCACCGCCGGTTGGCCCCGCAGTGAAGCCCTGGCCGCCGCGGCCGCCGGCGCCGCGTTCGCGGTGCTGCCGGCCGGGTACCTCGTCGCCCAGCGCAGCGACTCCGCGCTCGCCGGTGCGTGCGCCCTCGCGGCGGCTGTGGCAGTCCTCTCCTCTGCGCTCGTCGGCGGCGGTACCAGGCCGGTGGGCATCCTGGCCGGCGCTGCCGCGGCGACGGCGGTGGGGACGCTCACGGCCCTCTCGCTCAACGCCTCGGCGGGCTCGAAGGGCGGCGCGATGGGCGGGCTGATCTCAGGGGTCTTCGCCGTGGTCGGCGCACGTACCGCGGATCGGCTCGCCGCCGAGGGCAGCGACGTGCGTATCAGCGCTCAGGCACTCCCCGTGGCGTTCTCCGCGATAGGAGCGGTTATCGCCGCGCAGGTTCTGCGCTGACGTTTCGCCAGATCGGCTGTGGCTCAATCGCGGCTCGGTAGCCCACCTGAGCCCTCAAGCCACCGGCCAGTGCCACGAGCCGAACCGAGCGACTAGCCTCCACAGGGTGACTTCGCCGTACCCGGATCACTCGGACCGCTACCGCAGCAGCTCCTACGCAAATCAGCCTGGGGGCTACGCGCACTCGAAGGCGCCTGCCGGGCGTCGCCGCCGTGGACGCGTCTGGCTCATCGTGCTCGTGGTCCTGATCGGTCTGCTCGTCGGCGCCGACCGCGTCGCCGCCGCGATCACCGAGGACCAACTGGCCGCGAAGATCCAGCAGAGCCAGCACCTGAGTCAGAAGCCCTCGGTGTCCATCGACGGCTTCCCGTTCCTCACCCAGGTCGCCTCGCGTCGCTTCGATCACGCCACCGTCGACATCCACGACTTCGTCTCCGGTGGCGTTCCGATCTCACACATCCACACGGACCTGCGCGGCGTCCGCGTCTCCTCCGGCTACGACAGCGCGACTGTGGACGCGCTCACCGGCACCGCGACCCTCGACTTCACCGAAGTGTCCCAAGTGGTGAGCAAGGACATCTCCAACATCGGGCACATCACCTTCAGCCAGGGCACCGGGAACCAGGTCGAGGCCGCCTACGGCATGTTCGGCATCAACCTCACCGCAGACGTCGCGGTGAATCTGCTCAGCGGCAACGTGCTCGAATTCAGGACGGTCAAGGTCCACACGCCGCTCTCCGGCCTGGGTATCAGCATCCCCGGCGCGACGGACTTCGACTCCAAGATCTCGCTGAGCGCCCTGCCCTTCGGCATGCGGCTCACTAGTCTGCGGGTGACCTCGACCGGCGTGGACATCTCGGCGACCGGCACGAACGTCGTGCTCACCAGGAGCTCGGTCGGCTCTTCCGGCTGACGGCTCGCCCGGCTCGCCGTAGTCCGGCGGCCGACCGCCGCCGGACTACGCGTGTCGTACTGTCTTTCGGGTGACTTACCCCGTTTCAGGAGACGGTCAGCGTGCTGTGCTTCATCGAAGGATGAATGGAGCAGTGGAACGCGTACGACCCGGGAGTCTTCGGCGCGGTGAACGTGGCGGTCCCGTGCGCCGGCACGGTCACGTCGAATCCGCCGGCCGAGTCCGCGGTCACCGTGTGGTCCACCGAGTCGTCATTCATCACGGTGACCGTCGCCCCCGGCGCGACGGTCAGCGGACCGCTGAAGGCGAAGCTCTGGATCGTGATCGTGTCGGCCGCGGAGGCCGGCGCGCTCCCGTTTTCCGACGGCATCGCCGACATCGAGGCCGACGTCGACGCCGAGGTCGATGGGCTTGACGTGGTGTTGTTCGTCGAACTGGAGCAGGCGGCCGCACCGGCAAGGGCCAGGGCCGTGACGGCGGCACCCAAAATGCGCGAGGATCTGTCCATGCTCTGGGCACGGATGCGCGACCGCGCCGGTTCAGCTGAACGAAAGAGCTCGACCAGACGTGTTAACGGCGTGGCCACCAGCACAGAAGTTCTGGACGAGTCGGCACTGCGCCTGCTCTACGCGGAGCATGCCGGCCCGGTGCTCGCCTATCTGCTCAAGCTGACCAGAGACCGGGCGCGTGCCGAGGACCTGTTGCAAGAGACCATGCTGCGTGCCTGGCGCCGACCCTCCGCCTTCGAGCCGGGGCGCGGCTCCGTGCGCGCGTGGCTGTGCACCGTGGCACACAACCTGGTGGTGGACGACGCCCGCTCCCGTTCGGCCCGCCCCACGGAGACCGAACTGACCGAGTACACCGAGCAGCGGCCCGAAGAGGGTATGGACCCTTATGACGCGGCGCTGCGCGCCTGGGAGGTTGCCGACGCCCTCGCGGCACTCAGCGCCGAACACCGCGCGGCGATCATCGAGGTCTACTATCACCGGGCCACCGTCGCCGAAGCCGCACGCACCCTGGGCATCCCGCCCGGTACTGTCAAGTCACGCACGTTCTACGCGCTGCGCGCGCTGCGTCTCGCATGCCAAGAAAGGGGGATCACTCCGTGAACAACCGTGCTCCCCACTGCACCGCTCCCAACGACCCGTGGCTCCGCGAGGCGATGGGTGCCTACCTGCTCGGCGCGCTCGATCCGGCCGAGAGCGACCGTGTGGCGGTGCACTTGGCCGCGTGTTCGAGCTGTCGTTCCGAGTACGGAGAGCTCTCCGAGATGCTGCCCCTGCTGGCGTCGGTCAGCGAGATGGAGGCGGTCAACGGGCCGGTCAGGCCGGAGCCCGCGGTGCTCGGGCGGGTGCTGGAAAGCACGAACCGCCAGCTTCACGACGCCTCCGTGCAGCCGGAGCCGCGGCGCCGCCGCAAGCTGTGGCCCGGTCGTTCCACGCGCAGCCTGCGGACCCGGATCGTGCTGGCGGCATCGGCCGCCGTCCTGGTCGTCGGCGGGGTCGGCGCCGGAATGGTGATGTCCGCCGCGCAGAGCCTGCCGCCGGGCTCGTGGACCGCGACCACCATCACCAACCGTGCCACCAGCGGATACGCCGGTCATATCGACGCCACGGTCGACGTCTCCCCGAGCACACACGGCTCGTCGATCCATCTGCGGATGGACGACGTCCCGGCGGGTTACACCTGCACGATGGTCGTCATCGGCACCGCGGGCCAGCGCGAGGCCACCGGGACTTGGAAGGCCAACGCCGGAGGCTCGTTCGCCATCCCCGGCTGGACCTCCCTTGCACCGGACATGATCAGCTCGATCCAGGTGGACCTGCCCAACGGAAACACCCTGCTCACGCTGGACCATCCGCATTGAGCCGTCACTGCGCCGTCGGATGCTGAATCAATTGCTGAGACAAGCGTCTCGGTATCCGAGATGTTGGTGACATTCCGCCCAATGCGTACCTAGTATCGGCCGCATGAGACCCCAGGCAGAGCTCACCAAGCGGCGTGCAGTCGATCTGTGCCACGTCGCGGCCTGTCTGTGTCGCCGCTGACCGGCCCGCAAGCGGCAACGGTCGGCCAGCCGCGGCTTGAGCGCTTCAGCTCGCCGCTTGCGCAACGCGAGGCCGCAACGCAGGAGAAAACCGGGATACCGCCCCGGTGGGATGCTGCCCCGAAGGCCTCCCTTTCAGCGTCAACGCGAACCGGCAAATCGAACGCTTTGGAGGAACGAGCTCATGAGCCGCACCGACGTCCTGGTCGACGCCGACTGGGTCGAGGCACACCTCGACGATCCGAAGGTGGTCGTCGTCGAAGTGGACGAGGACACCAGCGCTTACGAGAAGAATCACATCCGCAACGCCATCCGGCTGGACTGGAAGCGCGACCTCCAGGACCCGGTCCGGCGCGACTTCGTCACGAAGGAGCAGTTCGAGGCGCTGCTCTCCTCGCGCGGCATCGTGAACGACGACACCGTGGTGCTTTACGGCGGCAACAACAACTGGTTCGCGTCCTACGCGTACTGGTACTTCAAGCTGTACGGCCACGGTGACGTCAAGCTGCTCGACGGCGGACGCAAGAAGTGGGAGCTGGATTCGCGCGACCTGGTCGAGCGGGTGCCCGAGCGGGCGGCCACCACGTACACCGCGCAGGCGCAGGACACCACGATCCGCGCCTTCCGCGATGAGGTCATCGCCGCGATCGGCGTGAAGAACCTGGTGGACGTGCGTTCCCCGGACGAGTTCTCCGGCAAGCTGCTCGCCCCCGCACACTTGCCGCAGGAGCAGTCGCAGCGGCCCGGCCACGTGCCCGGCGCCAAGAACATCCCCTGGTCCAAGTCGGCGAACGACGACGGCACGTTCCGCTCGGATGCCGAGCTGACCGAGCTCTACCAGGGCGAGGGCGTGGACCTGTCCAAGGACACCATCGCCTACTGCCGGATCGGCGAGCGCTCGGCGCACACCTGGTTCGTGCTGCACGAGCTGCTCGACCAGGCGAACGTGAAGAACTACGACGGCTCGTGGACCGAATACGGCTCGCTGGTCGGCGTGCCGATCGAACTCGGCGCGTAAGGAGAACCGGCAGTCATGTGCGGTGCGACCAAGGGCGGGCTGTCCCGGGAGGGGATCGACGTGGCGAAGGAAACCATCATCGAGGGCAGCGTGCAGCGTGACGGCGAGCCCGTCGTCGGCTACGTGCGCCTGCTGAACTCGGACGGCGAGTTCACCGCCGAGGTGCCCACCTCGGCGACCGGCGCCTTCCGCTTCTTCGCGGCGCCGGGCTCGTGGACCGTGCGCGCGCTGGTCCCCGGCGGCACCGCGGACCGCGCGGTGGTAGCCACGCAGGGCGAGGTGGCCGAGGTCCTGATCGCGGTCTGACCGCCGTCAGGGAGCTGTCAGAGAGCTGAACAAGCACGCCCTTTTTCTCCAGCAGCGTTCTCAGTAAACGAGGGCCTGAACCCCCTCGCCCAGCACCTCCTGGACGAACAGTTGCGCCCCGGCGATCCGTACGCCGGGGCGCACGTCTTTCTCCGTGATCTCCCGCCGGGCCGCGCACTGTGTGCACAGCGTCACCGTGCCCGACTCCAGCACCGCCGTGAGCAGATCCTCCAGCGGCGCCGCGTGGGGCAGCACGAACTGCTCGGCGTGGCCGGGCAGTGCGAACCACGCGGACTCCCCGGTCAGCCACAGCGAGACCTGCGCGCCGCAGGACACGCCGATCGCCGCCACCGTGAAAGCCTGCGAGCAGCGTTCCGGCGAGTCCATGCCCGCGGTGACCTTGACCACCAGCTTCTTCGGACCATTCGTTTGTGTCATGGTCATGAGCGTAGCCAGCCGCCGGTGTGCCCATAGACTGGTGGGCGTCAGCCAGCCGTAGCCGTCACGCATCCCGGAGCGCGCCGCGTGGAGATCTTCTTCACCACCCTGCTCGTGGTGGTCTTCCTGCTCGTCACCTGGTTCGCCGGGTTCGTCGTGGTGAAGCTGTTCAAGGGTCAGACCCGCTAGCCGTCCGGGAGCGCCGCGCAATGCCCTTCGAGGTCCCCGCCGACCTGGACCCGGTCCTGTTGCCGCTCGCCTTCCTGCTCGGCCAGTGGGCCGGGGCCGGCCTCGGCCAGTACCCCACCATCGAGGACTTCCGCTTCGGCCAGGAGATCAGCTTCTCCTACGTGCCGGGCAAGACCTTCCTCGACTACGAGTCCCGCTCCTGGCGGATCGACGAGGACGGCCGCAAGGTCGAGCCGCTCGCCCGGGAACACGGCTACTGGCGCCCGCAGCCGGACGGCAAGACCATCGAGGTCGTGCTCGCCCACCCCACCGGCGTCGTCGAGATCTGGCACGGCGAGTTGGACAACGGCAAGATCGAGCTGACCACCGACGCGGTCGCCCGCACCGCCACCGCGAAGGATTATTCGAGCGGCCACCGGCTCTACGGCCTGGTCAGGGGCGACCTGTACTGGACCTTCGACATGACGGCGATGGGCAAGCCGCTACAGAACCACCTGGCCGCCCAGCTCAAGCGGGTCGGCGCCTGAAGCGCCCGATGCGCCCGGCGTGCATCGGAGCGCTTCCGCAGCGGCGCGCCGCGCCCGCCCGGCGGCCGTAGACTTTGTCCGTGGGCAGTGCGGGTGAGCTGTCGGATCTGACGAAGCAGCTACGGGCCAAGGGGTATCGGTTGACCCCGGCGCGCCAGCTCGTGCTCAGCGCGGTCTCCGGCCTCGAACACGCCACCCCGGACGCGATCTGCGCCGAGGTGCAGCGCACCGCGAGTTCGGTCAACCTCTCGACCGTGTACCGCACCCTCGAACTGCTCGAAGAGCTCGGCCTGGTCACCCACACCCACCTCGGGCACGGCGCGCCGATCTACCATGCCGCCGCCGAGGCGCAGCACCTGCACCTGGTCTGCCGGGTCTGCGGCCGGGTGGCCGAGGCCCGGCCGACCGTCGCCGATCCGCTGGTCGAGAAGCTGCGCGTCGAGCTGGGCTTCGAGATCGACGTCGCGCATTTCGCCATCTTCGGCCGCTGCGCCGACTGCCTGGCGCGCGCCGCGGAGCCGGAATGAGCGGGGAGCCGGAACAGAACGTCGGAATAGCCGTCCGGAAAACGAGGTTGGCCAAGGCATGCCTGATCCCACGAGCCGCAGCCCGTTGCTCGATCTGCCCGGAGCAGTGCCCGCGGACGCCCCGGACGAGGGCGTGGCCGCGCACTACGGCAATCCGCACGCCGAGCAGCGCGCGCTGGCCGGCGGGACCGGCTATGTGGACCTCTCGCACCGCGGCGTCGTGCGCATCAGCGGCCGGGAGCGGCTCAGCTGGCTGCACTCGCTGCTCACCCAGCATCTCAGCGAGCTGCCGCCGCACACGCCCACCGAGGCGCTGCTGCTCGACCCGCAGGGCCGTGTCCAGCACGCGCTCTACCTCGTCGACGACGGCGAGGCGACCTGGGCGCACGTCGAGCCCGGGGCCGCGCCCGAACTGGTCGCCTACCTGACCAAGATGCGCTTCCTGCTGGACGTCGATCCGCAGGACGTCACCGCCGACTACGCGATCGTCCACGAGGCGGGCGAACACGGGATCACCGACGACAATCCCGGCACGCCGGAGGTCCTCGTCCGCGCGCCGGTCCTGTTCGCCGACGCCGTCCCCGGCCGTGAACTGTTCCTGCCGCGTCATGCGCTCGCCGAGTATGCGAAGACGCACGACAAGCCCGCCGGGATCTGGGCCTACGAAGCGCTGCGCATCGCCTCGCATCGTCCGCGCGCCGGTCTGGAGACGGACGAGCGCGCCATCCCGCACGAACTGGACTGGATCGGCAGCGCCGTCCACCTGGACAAGGGCTGCTACCGCGGCCAGGAGACGGTCGCCCGGGTGGAGAACCTCGGCCATCCGCCGCGCCGCCTGGTCTTCCTGCACCTCGACGGCACGCCGGAGCACCTGCCCGCCCCCGGCGACCCGGTCGAGCACGACGGCCGCACGATCGGCGCCGTGACGTCGAGCGCGCGACACTACGAGCTCGGGCCGATCGCGCTCGCCCTGGTCAAGCGGACCGTCCCGGTCGATGCCCCGCTGTTCGCAGGCGGCGTGGCGGCGGCGCAGGAGGTCGTGGTCTCGCCGGAGGCCGGCGGCAACGCCCGCGAACGCTTGCGCGATCGCTGAGAGCGACCAAAGGGCAGCGTCCGCCCCGGATTAGCTCCTCCGACCGGGTGACAGTTATCGCTACGAAGGCCGCATCGCCGGACACCGTGCGACGATGCACAACAGGCGCGGCCGGCAGGCCGGGCCTCGATCCGGGGGACGGCGTTTCCCCCAAGCTCCATGGGGGTTCGATGACCGAACCGACCACGACCGACCCGGCCGCGCACGGCCCGCTCGCGCCGGAGCCGAGCCCGCGTCGCCGCATCGACCGGGTGCTCGATCGTGCGTTCGTAGCGAACCTGCCCGCCGTGCCGCTGACAGTGCTGCGCGAGCGGCGTGCCGAAGCGAGTACGGAGGAGAGCGACCTGTCGTATCTTCGGCGCGTGCTGCACGGTCGGCTGGACATAATCGCCGCCGAGACCGCGCGGCGCGCCGACGGTGACGAGAGCCCCCTGGTCAGCCGACTGACCGAGATCCTCTCCGATGCGCCGTCCAGCCGGGTCGCCTCGGCCCGGCACCTGCCGCTCGGCACCGGCGACGCCACGGCCGGGGAGTATCGCCTCGCGCTGGAGGCCAGGCTGCGCGAACTTGCCGTGCCCGATCTGGCGACCTGCTCGGACCAGACGCTGCGGGACGCCGCCGCGATGTTGTCGGCCTTCGAGCGCGAGGTGTCCGAACTGCGTAGAAGAGTCCAGATCATTGTCGACGAGTGTGCCGCGGATCTGGCTCGCAGGTACCGTGAGGGTGAGGCGGCCATCGACGATCTCCTCGTCGCGGATTGACGGCTGCACCCAGTCGCCGCCTCGCCACCCCGAGAGCGGAGACAACGCATCCCGATGAACGGCGCCCCCGACCCCACACACATATCGTCAGACAACACCCTCTCGTCTGACACTTCTTCACATTCAATGCATGATCTCGGCGACGCGGTCCTCGCCGAGATCGTCCGCTCCGGTTTCGTCGAGGGCCGGCACCGTGGCCGCCTAGTCCTGCTCGCCGCGGACGGCCGCGTCCAACTCGCCCTTGGCGACGTGCACGCGCCGGTCCTGCCGCGTTCGTCCAACAAGCCGATGCAGGCCACCGGCCTGCTTGACGCGGGACTCGAACTCTCCGGTACGCAACTGGCTCTCGCCGCGGCCAGCCACGCCGGCGAGCCCTTCCACGTCGACGGCGTGCGCAAGATCCTGGCCGGGGCCGGACTCGACGAGTCGGCCCTGGGCACCCCGCCGAGTCTGCCGCTCGACGACGACGAACGTCACGCCTGGCTGTTCGCGGGCCGCGGCCCCGAACCGATCTTCTCGGACTGCTCAGGCAAGCACGCCGCCATGCTCGTCACCGCGGCGCGCAACGGCTGGGAGACGAAGACGTATCTCGATCCGGCGCATCCGGTGCAAGTCGCGGTGCGTAAGGCGATCGAGCGGCTGTCAGGCGAGCAGATCGCGCACACGGCCGTGGACGGATGTGGCGCCCCACTGCTCGGTATCTCCCTTGTCGGTCTCGCAAGGGCGTTCCGCGCCTGCGTGACCGCCGCGCCCGATGCCAATCCGCGCAAGGTCGCCGACGCGATGCGTGCGCACCCCGAATATGTCTCAGGCACGCACCAACTGGACACTTACGCGATGAAGGCGGTCAGCGGGCTGCTTGCCAAGTCCGGCGCGGAAGCCGTACACGCCGCCGCACTGCCCGATGGCCGTGCGCTCGCCTTCAAGATCTCTGACGGTTCGAAGCGCGCCAAGCCGGTCATCCTCGTCGAGGCGTTGCGTCGCCTAGGCGTGGAATCCGGCGCGCTCGACCAGATCGGCACCGTGCCTTTGCGCGGAGGCGGTGTGGTGGTCGGCTCCATCCGCGCTGCCGCTTGGTAAGGCCGGCAACCGATCCGCGACACCATCGACCGCTGACTACGTCTGGCTGGGAAGGTCCTGCATCTCCGGCATCTGCCGCGGCGGTTCCGGCCGGACGAGCTTCGTCGGGATGGCTACTGCCGCGATGATCGATCCGGCGGCGAGCAGCCCGGCGCACAGATACATCGCCATGCGGTAGACCGGCCCCAGCGCCGCCGGGTCCGTCAGATTCCCGGTGCCGAGGCCTGCGGCCAGCGGCAGTACGGCGACGGCCAGCAGCCCGGCGGCGCGTGCGACCGCGTTGTTGACCCCGCTGGCGATCCCCACGCGGCTCTCGTCGACCGAGCCGAGCGCGGTGGCGGTGAGCGGCGCGACGTTCAGTGACAGCCCGAGTCCCATGAGGACTACGCCGGGCAGCACGTCGCTCAAGTACGCCGCGTGTGCGCCGACCCGGGCGAACAGCAGCATCGCCACCGCGCAGATCAGCGGTCCGATCGTCATGGGAATGCGCGGGCCGATGCGTTGAGCCAGCGCGCCGGCCCGCGCGGACAGCAGCAGCATCACGATCGTCGTCGGAAGAATCGAGGTCCCGGCGGCCAGCGGCGAGTACCGCACCACGACCTGGAGGTTCAACCCGACCAGGAAGATCATGCCGCCGAGCGCCGCGTACACCACGAAGGTCGCCAGATTCGCCGCCGTGAACGCCTTCGAGTGGAAGATGTCGAGCGGCAGCATCGGATGCCGGGCCTGCCGTTCCGCGATCACGAAGCCGATCAGGGCGACTACTCCGACGCTCAGCGACGCGATCACGCTCGCCGAGCCGGGCCCGGCCGCAGGCCACGCGGTGAACCCGTACGTCAGCCCGGCGAGCGCGACCGCCGCCAGCACGACGCCCGGCAGGTCCAGGCCCTGCCCCGCGTCCGGATTGCGCGTCTCGGGGATGTGCTTCAGCGCCACCGCGACGACAATCGCGGCGAGCGGCACGTTGATCAGGAACACCAGCCGCCAGGTCGCCGCCTGCACCAGCCACCCGCCGAGGAACGGCCCCAACGCGCCCGCGATGCCGCCGAGCCCCGACCACGCGCCGATCGCCCTGCCCCGGTCGTCCGGGTGGAACGAGGAGTCGATGATGGCCAGCGAACCGGGAGTGAGCAGCGCGCCGCCGATGCCCTGCACCACGCGCGCGGCGATCAGCACCTGCACGTCCGGCGCCAGCCCGCACAGCAGCGAGGCCAGTGCGAACCAAGTGACCCCGGTGACGAAGATGCGCCGCCGCCCGAAGCGATCACCCAGCGAGCCGCCGAGCAGGATCAGCGCGGCGAGCGTGAGCGCGTACCCGTTGACGGTCCACTGCAACGCGGCGGCCCCGGCGTGGAAGTCGCGGCCGATGCGCGGCAGCGCGACGTTGACCACCGTTGCGTCGATGAAGGAAAGCGCCGAGCCGAGCACCGTCGCCAGCAGCACCCACCGTCCGGCTGGCTGGCCATAGCGCACCAGCCTTGGCTGCGGCGCGCTCGCTGTCACGGTCACGGCGGTTCCTCCGGTCGCGGGGGCGGGGGCTCAGACTTTTGCCCGTGCCCGATCATCGGGCACAGTCGCTTGCCAGCTACCGTAAGTCTCCGGTCCGACGGGAAATTCCGCACCGCGCACAGTGCAAGCGCCACATATGTCAGGACCCAGACGCGGACGTGATCGCTCGGCCGTAACCGCTCCGCAGTAACCGGGCAGGCTTCACCAACCGTCCGGAGTAACGGGAGTACCCACAACGGCCTCGCCGCCCGGGAACGTCGGATCGTCGTTCGTGACGTAGTCGGCGGAGCTGCCAGTTGGAGCGCGTTGGCGACCTTTGTGGCACAGCAGCCGAAGCCGAACAGGACAACGTATTGAGATGCCGCCGACGGGAGTCGCTTAACTCGCGCTAGCGCTCGCTTGCAATTGCAAGCAGTGTGGCGCACACTGAACCCGTGGCGAACCTTCTCGGGCCGAAGCATGTGGCGCAACTCGGCGCGTACATCCGCGAGCAGCGGGAGAACGCGCAGTACTCGCTGCGGCAACTGGCTCAGGCGGCGGGGGTGTCGAATCCCTACCTCAGCCAGATCGAGCGTGGTTTGCGCAAGCCG
>NZ_DASYZI010000334.1:0-43200 GCF_035946395.1 Actinocrinis sp. | reverse complement strand
AAGCTCGGCGCGGCGGTGTGGGACGTGGTAGAGGTCGGCGAACTGCTGGGGGACGCGGCGACCCGAGTCATCCGGATCGACCTCGGGTCCACCGGATTCAGGACGGTCCGACCCGAGCGACGCTCCCGGCGTGGCGCACGTGGTTAAATGTGACACCGCCTCTCTGCGCGCACGTGTCAGGTGAACCGCTCTGCCCTAGGGCGAACCATCGCCCCAAGGGAAACAGACCGAGGGTTTCACGTGAAACGTAATCCCGATGAGTGAGTTTCCTGGGAAACGCGCCGCGACTGACTCCTTTGATTCTCCGACCGAGGCGGCGAGGGGACATGATGGTCGCGCACGGTCAGTACAGTGCTTATGCGGAGGGCGATCCCGACCACGAGGATTCGCCTTCGCAGACAGGTCACGCGGAGCCGGCCGGGGAGCCGCTTCCGCGCGGATGGCGGCTCGACGAGTCTCGGGAACTGCCGTCGCCGCCCGACGGCTTCAGTTGGTCCTGGCAGCTCGACCCGCGGGCCGCGGACGCCGAACGAGCCGTCGTCTCGGCGACGGAGAAAGAGAGTTGGCCGATGCCCTACGACCAACCGCCGACAGCGGGACGATCGAATACCGAATCGGTGCATCCCGAGGTGGACACCGATCGGCTGCACGGCGGTCGCGGACGTTCTGACGACACTCCGATCGCCCGCGAGGCCGAGGCCGCACTGGCCGCGCTGTCGCGCACCATTGCGTTCCCGAGACCGAACCGGACCCGGACCTTCGTGGTGGCCAACCAGAAGGGCGGGGTCGGCAAGACGACCACGACGGTGAACATCGCAGCGTCGCTCGCTCAGGGTGGAGCGAAGGTGCTCGTCGTGGACCTCGATCCGCAGGGCAACGCGTCGACCGCGTTGAACGTGGATCACCATTCCGAGATCCCCTCGATCTACGACGTGCTGATCGAGCGGTACTCGATGGAGGAGATCGTCCAGCCGGTCTCGGACATCGAAGGGCTCTACTGCGCTCCGGCCACCATCGATCTGGCGGGCGCCGAGATCGAGCTGGTGTCGATGGTGGCGCGCGAGAGCCGGCTCCAGCGGGCGCTGGCGGGCTATCACAGCTCGATGGACTACATCCTGATCGACTGCCCGCCGTCGCTCGGGCTGCTCACGGTCAACGCGATGGTGGCCGGCGACGAGGTGCTCATCCCGATCCAGTGCGAGTACTACGCGCTTGAGGGTCTGGGTCAGCTGCTGCGGAACATCGAACTGGTCCGGGCGCACCTGAACCCGAATCTGCATGTCTCGACGATCGTGCTGACGATGTACGACGCGCGCACCCGGCTGGCCTCACAGGTGGCCGATGAAGTGCGCACGCATTTCCCGGAGCAGGTGCTGCGCACCGCGATCCCCCGCTCGGTCCGCATCTCCGAGGCACCGAGCTACATGCAGACGGTCATGACGTACGACCCCGCATCGACTGGAGCGCTGGCTTATCGGGATGCGGCGCGGGAGATGGCCGATCGATGGGCGGCGCGGGAAACGGTCGCGCGCATCCCCGTGCAGCAGGATGACAACAGAACCGACATGGGGATCAACGCTGAGGTGAAGCGATGAACGACCGCCGACGGGGACTCGGCCGCGGGCTCGGGGCCCTGATCCCGACGATGCCCGCCGACGGGACCGAGGGCACCTCGGCGCTGACCGCGCCGGCGCCGGCCGTGCCACAGCGGCGGCTGCCGCTCGGCGAGATCTACCGGGCGGACGCCGAGGAGGAGCCGGAGCCGTCCGGCCCGGTGTTCGTCGCGGCCTCGATCGTCGCGGACGAGGTGCCGGGCGCGCACTTCGCCGAGCTGCCGCTGGACTCGATCGTGCCCAACTCCAAGCAGCCTCGCGACTTCTTCGAAGAGACCGCGATGGACGAACTGGTCCACTCGATCCGCGAGGTGGGCCTGCTCCAGCCGATCGTGGTGCGCCCGGAGGGTCCGTCCGGCACCGGCAAGTACGAGCTCATCATGGGTGAGCGCCGGTGGCGCGCCGCCCAGCGGGCCGGCCTTGAGCGGATCCCCGCGATCGTGCGGGATACCGACGACGAGCGGATGCTGCTCGACGCGTTGTTGGAGAACCTGCACCGCTCTCAGCTGAACCCGCTGGAAGAGGCCGCCGCCTACGACCAGTTGCTGAAGGACTTCTCGTGCACGCATGAGGAACTGGCCGACCGGATCGGACGCTCCAGGCCGCAGGTGTCGAACACGCTGCGCCTGCTGAAGCTGCCGCCGAAGGTGCAGCTGCGTGTCGCGAGCGGTCTGCTCAGCGCCGGTCATGCCAGGGCGTTGCTCGGCCTGGACACCACCGAGGAGCAGCAGCACCTGGCCGAACGCATCATTGCCGAGGGGCTCTCGGTGCGCACGGTCGAGGAGATCGTGGCGGTGGGCGATCCCGAGAACGGCCGGACGCGGACGCCGCGCAAGGTGCGCGCGGGCGGGCGCGTCGCTCCGGAGCTCTCCGAGTTGGCCGGGCGGCTCTCCGACCGGCTTGAGACCCGAGTCAGGGTGGACCTCGGCGCGCGGCGCGGAAAGATCGTGGTCGAGTTCGCATCGCTGGAGGATCTGGAGCGCATCATCGGCACGCTGGTTCCCGGCGAGTGGGTGCGTGCACGCTCCGGTGGCGGCGGCGTGGACGAGGCCGCGTAGTTTCACCTGGAACACGGTTTCACGTGAAACACGCCGCTGCGGCGGGCACGCCGCTCACGTCGAACGCGTGCCTCACGTCGAATGCGTGCCTCATGTTGAACACGTGCCTTAAGTTGAACACGGCGCCGTGCCACCGAGGCGCGTACAAACGTGAACCTGCTTGAGAGATCCAGAGATCCATCGCGACGGCCTCCGTGTTCCACGTGAAACATGGGGGCCGTCGCGTGGCCGGGACGGCCGGAATAGCCACACCCCGGCAGCTGTTCGACTGCATGCCAAACCACACCCAGGGACCACGCTCGATGTCGAGCGCAGCACGAGAGAGGGTCAGCCAGCCGTGCCGCAGAGCCAAACTGTGCCGGAAAGCCAAGAGGGGCGAACCAGCGAGGTCCGCGACGTCATCGTCATCGGTTCGGGCCCGGCGGGTTACACCGCGGCCATCTACGCCGCCCGCGCCGGGCTCAAGCCGCTCGTCTTCGAGGGGTCGGTGACCGCGGGCGGCGCGCTGATGAACACCACCGACGTGGAGAACTTCCCCGGTTTCCCCGACGGCGTCATGGGCCCGGACCTGATGGACAGCCTGCGCAAGCAGGCCGAGCGGTTCGGCGCCGAACTCGTGCCGGACGATGTCACCGAGGTCGAGCTGACCGGCGAGGTGAAGCGGGTGGTCGACGGCGCAGGCGACACGCACCTGGCGCGCACGGTCATCATCGCGACCGGCTCGGGCTATCGCGAGCTCGGCCTGCCCGATGAGAAGCGGCTGTCCGGCCACGGCGTCTCGTGGTGCGCCACCTGTGACGGCTTCTTCTTCCGCGAGCAGGACATCGTGGTGGTCGGCGGCGGCGACACCGCGATGGAGGAGGCCACCTTCCTGACCCGCTTCGCCCGCACGGTGACGGTGGTGCACCGACGCGACCAGCTGCGCGCGAGCAAAATCATGCAGAACCGGGCCGTCGCCAACCCGAAGATCTCGTTCGCCTGGAACAGTGAAGTCGCCGGGATCGAGGGGGAGGACCGGGTGACCGCGGTCCGGCTGCGCGACACGGTGACCGGCGAGGAGCGCATGCTCGCCGCGAGTGGACTGTTCATCGCGATCGGGCACGAGCCGCGCAGCGACCTGTTCCGCGGCCAGGTCGACATCGACGACGAGGGCTATATCCGCGTCGAAGCGCCGAGCACCAGGACGAACCTGCCTGGCGTGTTCGCGAGCGGTGATGTTGTGGACCACGTATACCGGCAGGCGATCACCGCGGCGGGCACGGGTTGCGCCGCTGCACTGGATGCGGAGAAGTACCTCGCCGCGCTGGCCGACGGTGACTCGAACGAGGACAGCGTCCCGTCGCAGTGAGCATGCTCCGGCTGGGCGCGGTCAGACTGAACAGTGTTGAACTGAGCACAGCGTTGAACTGGGCACTGCTGGACTGGGCACTGTTGGACCGAACACAGCCGGAATGAACGGGCCGGTCGCGCCGTTTCAGACGAACGCCCCCTGCGACCGTCAGCACGAACGAAGCAGTGAACCCTGGGAGACGAGGAACCATGTCAGCCCTCAAGCACGCAACCGACGCGTCCTTCGAGAAGGACGTGCTGGAGAACGACCAGCCGGTCCTGGTGGACTTCTGGGCGGAGTGGTGCGCCCCGTGCCGGATGATCGAGCCGATCCTGGACCAGATCGCGGTCGAGTACGCCGACTCGATCGAGATCGTGAAGGTCAACGTCGACGAGAACCCCGAGATCGCCGCGACCTACGGGGTGCTGAACATCCCGATGCTCAACGTCTACGTCAACGGCAAGGTCGCCAAGACGATCGTCGGCGCCAAGCCGAAGCGCGCGCTGCTCAAGGACCTGGATGAGTTCATCTCCGCCTGAGCCCGAGCAATAGTACAGGGGCCGCCTCCATCGGGGCGGCCCCTGTACTTATTGGTGAATCGTGCTTTTCGGCGAACTGTGCTTTCTGGTGAACGAGGAAGTGCCGCGGTCTACTTGGCTACCAGGCCGGAGGCCAGCACGCGGTAGTTCGCGGCGGTGCACGGTGTCGCGTAAACCACCGCGAGCACGGTCGAGGGATCGTTTGGGTTTGCGTAGACGACCAGTATCGACGGTGTGCCCTCGTACGGACCCGTGGTCATAGCCAGAAGCTGGTGGTTGGCGTATGCGGGGTCAGCGGACCCGCAGAGTGAGCCGGCCGATTCGCCGTAGGCCGATCGGTGACTCGACAGAGCCTGCGTGGTCCACGTCGCGAGCAACGAACTCGACGCGACCATGGTCGGAGCGGTCTCAGCACCTCCCAGCCCCGGGTTCGCGTTGTATGGGGCGGCGTTGCGTTGCGCCGTTGATCCCGAAGCAGTCGAGGCGTCCTCGGATTGCGAGCTCGACGAGGCGACCTTGAGGATGAGCCCCAAGCCACCCGCTATCACCACGAGCGAAGCGAGCGCCCAGCCGAGGCCCTGCACGGGGAACCGGCGTCGGCGGCGTACGTTGGTGGTGGTTCTGGATGGCACGAGCGCCTCGGCCGGGCTTGTGGAGGCTCTCGCACGGTCGGCCTTCTCGCCGATGCCGGAAGTTGCTGCCTCGGCACGAGCGGCCGACTCGCGTGCCAGCGCGGCGTCGATCCGGATGGCCACTTCCTGCGGGATAGCCGGCGCGTCCCACATCTCGAACTGTGCCAACAGCTCCGAGATCGCGTCGACTTCGCCCCGGCAGGCGGCGCACTCCAGAAGGTGCTCGGCTGCGCCCGCAGCGCTCGGCTGCGCGCCTTCGGCCAGCGCCGACAGGTCTTCAGTCGACAGATGGGTGCCCGGTCCTCTACGGGGCTCGTGTGCCGTTGTCACCGCACACCTCGTTCCATCGGTTCCGGGCTGTCGCCAACGCCGGTCCCGGGGCCGTCACGAGTCGGCGTCTGCGATTGGACGGGCGGGGACTGTGGGCGGTTCCGCAGATCGGTGAGCAGTACCGCCAGTTTCGCCCGGCCTCGCGCGCACCTGCTCTTGACCGTGCCCGGCGGCACGCCGAGAGCCTCCGCCGCCTCCTGCACCGACAGTCCTTCCAGGTCCACCGCGACGACGGCCGCGCGCTGGTCGAGCGGCAGGCTGGCCAGCGCGTTCTCCAGCATGATCCGCAGTTCGCGGTTCTCGGCCATGTCGGCCGGGTCGCGCACGGCGCGCTGCCAGGTGGCGGACTGTTCGTCGGGATAGCGGACGGTGGGGCGCGCCGCTTGGCGCCGGACGCGGTCCAGACAGGCGTTGACCACGATGCGGTACAGCCACGTCCCCACCGCCGACTCCGACCGGAAGTTCGCGGCCGCGCGGAACGCCGAGACCGCCGCGTCCTGTAGGGCGTCCGCAGCGTCCTCGGGATCGCTCGTCGTGCGCAGCGCCACCGCCCACAGCCGGTCGCGGTGCCGATTGAACAGCTCGCTGAAAGCCTCGGGGTCGCCCTCGACGTGACGGGCCAGCAGTTCGCGGTCGGCCGCGTCATCCAGCGCCCGCTGCGCGTCGCTGCGCCGTGGCCGCATCCGCTCCTCCCCCCGTGCTTCGTCAGACGTTCTGGCCGCCTCGTTTCCGTGCGCGGCGGCTCCGGGTGAAGCCGCGTTTGGAAAAACGCCGTGTCAGGAGAAGATTTTGACGTTCGCCAGGCTGTCGCGGTAGCCCGCGATGTCGTAAGGTCCCGCGTCCTGGTGCGGCAGTGCGGTGAACCAGACGAGCACGTACCGGGTGTTCACCGTGGCCGGGAACGTGACGTCGACCTCGCCGCCCACGCCGGCCTTGGTGGACTGCTTGACGAACCCGGGCGGGGCCGAGTTGGAGACCTGCGGTAGCGAGCTGAGCGAGGTGCCGGCGGTCCACACCTCGACGGTCGCCCCGGGAACGCCGACCGTGAAGGTCACCTTGCCGATCTTCTGCGCGGCGCCGAGGTCGAAGATGACTCCGGTGCCCTTGCGGTAGGACGTTATGTCGGGACCGTCCTTGTACGTCGAGGTGACCCAGCCCTCCGACGAGCCGTTGTACGACTGCTGAAGCCGCTCGGCGTCGTCCTTGCCGCTGTCCGAGTCCCATATCGACGCCGTCGTGATCGCCAGTTGCTGGGCCGTGGATGGGGCCGACGCCGTCGAGGAGGAGTTCGGGTTGGTCGGCGGCGTGGTCGTGGAGTTGTTGTGCCCGCCGAGTTGGAACGCGGTCACCGCGCCGATCACGACGACCACACCGAGGATCACGGCGAGCAGGCCGCGCGGCATCCGGCCGATGGCGCCGCCGGGCGCGTCGATCCGTTGGGTCGCGGATGGCATTCGCGCGGACGACATGCGCACCGCGCTGGACGCGGCCACCGGGTAGACCGGAGGGCGGCGTTGCTGGGCGGAGCGAGGCTGCTGTACCGGATACGGCAGGACATCGGTGACGTCCGCGTCGTCGCGCAGCTTCGGCAATCCGGCGATGGCGCCGCTGAGCGCCTTGGCGTTGTCGATCGCCGGGCTCTCGCCGTCGGCGGGCTGGAGGAGTTGCTCGACGAGCTGATCGACCGTCTTCGGGATCGCCGCGCGGATCTGGGCCGGGGTGAACGGCTTCCCGTGGGCCCGGGGCGCCGCGGGCAGCCCGAACGCCGGCTCCTCGCCCGGCCAACGGCCCGTCAGCGCGGCGTACCAGACCGCCCCGATCGCCTTGACGTCGTCGAGCGCCGCGGCCGATCCGGTCTCGCCGCCGGACATCGCGGTCTCCAGGCAGAGACCCAGGATTTTCACCTGGTTCGTGCTGGTCAGCAGGACCTTGTCAGGATCGAGCGCACCATGCGGCATGTCCCATGAGTGGGCCTCCGTCATGGCCACGGCCAACTCGCGTGCGATACGCGTCGCGACCGCGACCGACAGCGGCCCGCCGGCGAGACGGTGCGTCAGATCCGTCGCGTCGGCGACCCATTCGGTGATGACGTAAACCAGGCCGTTCTCGTCCGCCACGTCGAGCACTTGAACGAAACGCACATCGGGAACCATCGCCGCGTTGCGCGCGGCCGCTTCGACCGCCTGCGCACGCGAATGGCCGGAAGCGACCAGGTCGACGCCCACCTCGCGGTTGAGCACCTCGTCGAAGCCCACCCAGGTCTGCGGCGACTGCCCTGCGCCCGGATAGCGCCGCAGCCCCCGCTCCAGCCGATAGCGGCCGGCCAGCCGCGCGCCGACACGGACCTGGTCGTCGAACCGGGCGTGGTCGAAGTTCTCGCTGTCACCGGCGGGCTTTTCGGCCAGGGAAGCCACGGCCCTCCCTCTTGTGCTTCGTTCCGTCGTCGGGCTTCCACGCGCCAGACGACAGCGCGCTCGCACTCATGCTAGTGCCCGGTTCTCAACCGTCGAACCGGGCGTGGCGCGCGCCGTGCAGGAGAAATGACGCATTGCGGGGGCCTTCGGTTGTATTCGTACTGTCTGATTGCGCGGTGCCTGATTGCACAGCGTCTGCTTCGGCGCGGTCCCTGATTCGGCACAGTGCCCGATTTTGACTCGGTGTCCGATCCGGCACACTCGTTCGGATGCGATTCAACGGCCGAAACGCGAGCGTACCGTGCCGATCAATGCGTCGACCTCTTCGATGCGCATCCGGCGCGAGGCCACCAGGAACAGTCCGAGGAACAGTCCGCCGCCCACCAGCAGGCCGGACCCGGCGCCGGTCAGCCCGCCGTGCAGCTTGCTGGTGATCTCGAACCCGATCGGGCCGCCGATCACCGCGGCCAGCGCCGAGGCCGCACCGAGCTTGGCGTGGGCGCGCACGATGCGTCCGGTGTCGAGGCCGCGCAGCTTGCGGCTCAGCCTCGCGCCCGTCATCACCATGCCGATCGTGTAGGCGACGACATAGCCCACGCACATGCCCGCGACGGCCCACTTCGTGTTGTGCAGAAGCTCGTACGAGACGTACGCGAAGCCGCCGTTGAACGCCGAGATCCAGGCCGTGATGACGAACGGCGTCTTGGTGTCCTCGTAGGCGTAAAAGCCACGCAGCATCAGATACTGCGCGGAGAACGGGATAAGGCCCAACCCGAACGCCATGAGCATGTAGCCGAGGTTGCGGGCCATCGTTGCGTTGGTCGCGCCGTGCTGGAACAGGATCGCCGAGATCTGCTGGCCGAACGCGACGAACGCGAACGCGCACGGCACGATCGCGACCGCGCTCACCCGCAGGCCGTACGAGATCGAGTCGCGCACCGCGGTGCGGTCGCCCGAATGCGCGGCGCGACTCATCCGCGGCAGCAGGGCCGTGATGATCGAGACGGTGATGATGGCCTGCGGCAGGATCCAGATGGTCAGCGCGTTCGAGTACGCGACATAGCCGACGCCCTCGGTCTGGTGCGTGCCGCTGGTGTCCATCGCGCTGCTGAGCCGGGTGACGATCGTGGTGGCCACTTGGCCGACCAGCACCATGCCCATGGTCCACTTGGCGAGCGTCATCGACTTGCCGAGGCCCACGCCGCGCCAGTCGAACCTGGGCCGGAAGCTGATCCCGGCCTGCCGCAGGTAGGGGATCAGGCTCACGGTCTGCAACGCGATGCCGAGCGTGGTGCCGATGCCGAGCAGCGCCAGTTCGTTCGGGGTGATGTTCTCGGTGGTCTGCACGTACCCGGCGATCCACAGGTACGCGCCGAGCGTGGCGATCTGGATGACGTTCGCCAGCACCGGCGTCCACATCATCGGCCCGAACTTGTCCTTGGCGTTGAGGATCTGACCGAACATCACGAACATGCCGTAGAAGAAGATCTGCGGCAGCATGTAGCGCGCGAAGATGATCGTGACCTCGCGGTTCGCCCCGGTCGCCTTCGGATAGAAGAAGGTGACGATCTGCGGGGCGAGCAGCACGCACAGCAGCGTGAGCACCGCCATGACGATGATGGTCAGCGTGAGCAGCCGGTCCATGAACGCCTGGCCGCCGTCGGGGTCGTCCTTCATCGCGCGCACCAGCTGCGGCACGAAGATCGAGTTCACCGCGCCGCCGATGACCAGCAGGTAGATGGTGTTCGGCACGTTGTTGGCGATGTTGAACGCGGCACCGAGGGCCAGCGTGCCGAGCGCGGCGACCAGCAGCAGCTGGCGGACCATGCCGGTGACCCGGGAGACGATGGTGCCCAGCGCCATGATCCGGCTGGCCCGGGAGACGCTGGTGGCCGCGGGCCGCCCGCGCGCCTCCTCGGCGGTGCCGGCGCCGCCGTCCGGGAGGGGCGCCGGGCTCCACGGTTCGAAGGGGCCCAGCGCGTCGGGCCGTGTTCCGGGGCCCTGGACCTGGCTGCGGCGCGGCGGGATGAGCTGCTCGATCGCCGAGGGGTCGAGGAAGGAGGTTCCGAACACCGGCAGGTTGAACCGGGTGGCGTCGACGGCCTCGGCGTACGCGTCGCGGCGGGCCGCGCGCGCGGCCGGCGCCTCGTCCTCCGGTATGGCCGGGTACCACAGGTCCTGCTGCGGTGGCTGAGTCCGGGCGGTGCGCGGTCGGTCATCCTCTGGCCAGCGTGCCATCGCTCCGGTCCTCGGTACCTTCTATCGAGGCCCAGCGCCGCCGGCCGGGGGTTCGCCACCGCCCCGCCCGACTCGCTGAGCGGTCGTCGCGGGGTTGTCCCCGCTGTCAGCTAGTCATTGTTCCCATTTATTGTTCCCGTTCCGCCTTTGCTGCGGCGGCGTTACCCGGGGAAGCGCCGATCGCATCGTGCGTTGCCTGCGGGTCACGGGTCCGTCTGCCCCGGTAGATACGCAACCCTACAGCCACGACCAGCAGCGCGGCCGACAGTCCGAAGATGACCAGCGTGATCGAGCCGATGGAGGAGACCGTCACCTGCAACGACTGGGGTTCACCGTAGTTCGCGCCGTCAGGCGTGACCAGTTGCGCGGTGACTGTGACCCGGGTGCCGGAGACCGCGGAACTCACGTGCACGTTGACGGTGGTCGAGCCCTGCGGAACGGTCTGCACCGTGATGGACTGGACGGTGAGGCCGGCATGGTCCGTGGTGATCCTGATGCCCACGCGGACCGGGTAGCTGAATCTGTTCTCGACGGTGAACGGAATGGCTCCGCTCTTGCCGGAGAGCGTCAGGTCCGACTTCTGCACCAGGCTGACCAGGTCCATCGTGGTCTTCAGCCTGCTTTGCACGGCTCCTGCGAAGGCTGCCTGAGCGGTCGCCGAGGAGCGCCACGCGGTGGAGACCGTGCGCAGTACCGCCGGAGTGAACAGGTCGATCGCCGGGTCGGGTTGAGTCAGGATCGTGGACAGTGCCCGCAGCGAGGCGCTGATCGAGGCGGTGGTGAACAGCTGACCCGTGCTCAGGTCCGAGCGTGTGGCGGCCGAATCGCGCTCTATGGTGCCGACCTGCGCGTGCGCGTCCGGGCGGGTGGCCAGCAGCGTGGAAAGGCCGACTGTCTTCACCCAACTGGCCTCGCCAAGAGCCGTGAGCAACTGGGGATCAGGTGTGACGGTGCGTGACGCGGTGACCATCACGGTGCGTGGCGTGCGCAGATTGGGACGCTCCAGCGCGATCAGCGCGCTTTCCGCGAGGAACCGCTGCGAGCCGAGCAGCGACTGGTCGGAGCCCTTCGACGCAGCGTCCGCCGGGTCGCCCGCGAAAATCGCGTCGAGCGACGCGTCGCTGACCGCGAGTTGGTCGCCGTCCACCGACGCGCGGCCGGTCGGCGTGTAGCTCTCCAGCGGAGTGTGCATATTGACCGAGTCCGAGCGCGCGATCACGGCGCTCGGGTTGAGCGCTTTAGCCAGGTTCAGCGTCCTGGAATCCACTTGGCCGTCTGCGGGCCAGGCCAGAGTGCCCTTCGGGGTACGCCCCGTCAGATCGGTGATGGTCGTCCCGGTTTGCTTGGCCGCGCTTGTGACCATGTTGCTTGACAGCAGTGGGTTCGCGCGGGCGAGCGAGCCGAGGTCCGGGTCGGCCGCCGGCAGCTGCCAGAGTTCGTCAGCGCTGTTCGGCGGCGTGCTGTTCGGTCCGGCGCCGCCCGGCCCGGTGCCGCTGAATACCGCCCTGGCCTCGGCGAGCCAGCCGGCCGCGTTCTGTGCTCCGGTGCCCGGGGTCCCGTTCGGGTAGAGCGAGTAGCCGTGGCTCTCGGTGTTGGCGGTGGCCAGCAGATCGGGGTCGACCGCCCACGACACCGTGACGTTCTCCGCCGCAGCTGCGGTGGTGAGCATCTTGGCCAGCCGACCGGTGGGGCCGAACTGCGGGGACAGATTGTCGTTGGCGGCTTCGTGTACGTCCTTGTCGGATGCTCCGTCCAGCGCAGGTGCTGCGGTCACCGGCCATAGGACGACCATCTGCGTCGCATGGAAGCTTGAATCGCCGACCATCGCGTAGGGCAGATAAGTGCGGACGACTCCGATCCGCTCTCCGTCCGAGTACGCCCCGATGTCGAGGGCGTAGATGCTCTGACTGATCGGCGAGAGTGCGGAGACCGGCATCGACAGGGACCACTGGGTCGTCGAGCCGGCGGAGAGCGACCCGACCGGATCGCCGTAGCCGTAGACGAGCTGTGAGCCGACGCCCGCTTTGCTGCCCATGTCGGACCTGACCTGCAAGTCGGCCACGGCGAGGCGGATAGTCACGTCCGAGTGGTCCGCCGATCCAGCGGTCACGTTCCCGCTCAACTTCAGTGTGCTGTCCTTGACTGCGACGGCCGGGGTCAGCGAGGAGATGGCGACCGTGACGGTGTTGGATGACGCAGTGTTGGAGTTCGCAGCCGCTGACGGTACCGGACTGTCCATCACCACGAGCGCGCCGAGCACGAGCATGCTGACGATCACGGACCGCGGGGCATGGTGCGAACTCACGGGCGGAATCCTAGTGTCGTTGCTGAGCGTCGAGGGTGCGGGTCGCTCGGGCGGAGCCCGTACCCTTGGATGACGTGTCTACCTCTCCTCCGGATGCCGACCTGCCCGACAACGCCACTACCGACGCGGACGGCGAGGCCGTTGCCAATGCCGCTGCCAATGCCGGGCGGCTGCTGAAACTCGCCCCGGTGGCGGACGAACTCGCCGACAGGTTCAGCCAGGCCGGCCACGCGCTCGCCCTGGTCGGCGGTTCCGTGCGGGACGGCCTGATCGGGCGCCTCGGAGAGGATCTGGACTTCACCACCGATGCCCGGCCCGAGCAGGTGCTCAACGTGGTCAAGCGGTGGGCCGAGGCGGTATGGGACGTGGGCATCGCCTTTGGCACTGTCGGGTGCCAAAAGGACGGATACAAGCTGGAGATCACCACGTACCGCAGCGAGGCGTACGACCGCGCGTCGCGCAAACCCGTCGTCTCCTACGGCGACACGCTCGAAGGCGACCTCGTGCGGCGTGACTTCACCGTCAACGCGATGGCTCTGCGTCTGCCGGAGCGCGAGTTCGTCGACCTGTTCGGCGGCCTGCGCGACTTGTCGGCGCGGACGCTGCGTACTCCGGCCACGCCGCAGGAGTCCTTTTCGGACGATCCGCTGCGGATGCTGCGCGCCGCGCGTTTCGCCGCGCAGCTCGGCTTCACCGTGGCGCCGGAGGTCGTCGCCGCGATGCGGGAGATGGCGGACCGTATCAAGATCGTGTCGGCCGAGCGGGTGCGCGACGAGCTGAACAAGCTGCTGCTTTCACCCGATCCGCGCATCGGCCTCGGCCTGCTGACCGACACCGGGCTGGCCGAGCACGTCCTGCCGGAGCTGCCGAAGCTGCGCTTGGAGATCGACGAGCATCACCGGCACAAGGACGTCTACGAGCACACGCTCACCGTCGTCGACCAAGCCATCGCGCTCGAAGACGGCGGCCCGGATCTGGTGCTGCGCCTGGCCGCGCTGCTGCACGACGTCGGCAAGCCGCGTACCCGGCGCTTCGAGCCCGGCGGCGGGGTCTCCTTCCATCACCACGAGCTGGTCGGCGCGAAGATGACCAAGAAGCGCCTACGTGAGCTGAAATACCCGAACGACGTGGTGGAGGACGTGTCCCGGTTGGTCGAGCTGCATCTGCGCTTCCACGGGTACGGCGAGGGCGAGTGGACCGACTCGGCGGTGCGCCGCTACGTGCGCGATGCCGGGCCGCTGCTGCCGAGGCTGCACAAGCTGACCCGCTCCGACTGCACCACGCGCAACCGCCGCAAGGCCGCCGGACTCGCCGCCGCCTACGACGCGCTTGAGGAGCGGATCGAACGGCTCAGGGGGCAGGAAGAGCTCGACGCGATCCGGCCCGACCTGGACGGCAACCAGATCATGGAGCTGCTCGGCGTGTCTCCGGGGCCGGTGGTCGGCCGTGCCTACAAGCACCTGCTGGAACTGCGTCTCGATCAGGGGCCGCTTGAGCACGAGGCCGCGGTCAGCGCGCTGCGGGAGTGGTGGGCGCAGCAGCCGGAGAGCCGGAAACCGGAAGCGTAGCTCCCGCGGGGTCCGAGTCGGAGCCCGATTCAGAACCGGAGTTGGAGGCCGAGCTCCGCGAGTCGCCGATGCGGCCGCGGCGCAGCGACTTGGGTGCGTACCAGAGCCCCACGAGTGCGTAGCAGGCCGCGACGGTGATGAGCACGACGTACGACTTGCCGGTCGTCGGGAGAGTGGCCGCGGCGAACGCGGCGGCCAGCACGAACGCGCCGTTGTAGACCATGTCGTAGAACACGAAGACCCGGCCGCGGAACTCGTCGTCCACGGCTCGCTGCGCCAGCGTGTCGGTGCAGATCTTCTGTCCCTGCGACACGATTCCCAGCAGCAGCGCGCCGATCAGCAGCGGCGTCGACGCGAAGGGCAGGCCGAAGAGCAACTCGGTGACCGCGGCGCCGAGCAGGCAGATGGTGATCCACGCCTCCAGGCGTATCCGCCGGGTGATCAGCGGGGTGATCACCGCGCTCAGTCCGAAGCCGAGCCCCGAGATGCCGAGCGCGAGGGCGAATCCGGCCAGCCCGCGGTCCGGGTTGCCCGGATCGTTGAACAGGTTGCGGTACAGCAACAGGGTCATGATCGTGACCGTCGCGTAGCAGAACCGCGCGATGGTCACCGCCACCAGCGCACGGCCCGCGGCCGGCCGGGAAGCGATGTGCCGGGCGCCCTCGGCCACGCCCCGCGCGACGTTGCGCATCGCGTCCCAGGCGGCCTCCTGCGGCACCTCGGTCGGGCCGAGCCCGGCGCGCGGGATGCGCATCGGGAACGTCGCCGCGAGGACGTAGAGCCCCGAGACGACGATCAGTTCGCCGACCGTCCCGCTGTCGCCACTGCCCAGCAGCGCGTGCACCACCAGGCCGACCGCGCCGCCGGCCGTGGCCGCCAGCGTTCCGGCGGTCGGCAGCGCGGAGTTCGCCGTGACGAGCTGGGAGGCCGGGACGGTGTGCGGCAGTCCGGCGGACAGGCCGGCCAGTATGAAGCGGTTCGCGGACAACACGCCCAGCGCGGCCGTGTAAAGCAGCGCGTTCGGCACGCGCATCGCCACCAGTACGGCGACCACCACCACGAGCACGGCGCGCAGCAGGTTCGCCCAGACCAGCACCTGGCGGCGCGGCCAGCGGTCCAGGAACACCCCGGCGAACGGGCCGACGAGGGTGAAGGGCAGCAGCAGCACGGCGAAGGCCTGCGCGACCTGCCCGGCGGTCGCCTGCTTCTCGGGGGAGAAGATCACGTAGGAGGCCAGCGCGACCTGGAACGTCCCGTCGCCGAGCTGCCCGATGAGCCGCGTGGCGAACAGCAGTCGGAAGTCGCGCAGGTGCTTCCCGGTCAGCACGCTGCGCAGCCCGCTCAACAGGGTCCCGGAACCTGCTGCGGGAGCCGGAGCGCCATTCTTCGGGGCAGGTGCCATCGAGGCCACCTGAAAAGCCTAGAAGGATTCAAGCTGCTGCGCATCGGCTTGGCGGCGTACGTCGAGCTGCCCCGACGTACGCCCTGGTACCTACGTCTCGTGCGTGCTGCTCGTGTGGAGGGTTTCGCGGCGATTGTCAGGCTTCGACGTACTGGTCGGCGACGCTCAGTGCCTTGTCGATCGCGGCCAGACCCTTACGCGCGTCGGCCTCGCTCATGTTCAGCGGCGGGGTGAGCTGCAACCGGTTGAAGTGCGTGAACGGCCAGGTGCCGTGCTTCTTGCACTCGGCCAGCACCGCGTTCATCGGTGCCGCCGCCGCGCCACTCGCACCGTAGGGCACGAGCATTTCGCGGCTGTCGCGGTTCTTCACCAGGTCCAGCGCCCAGAACGCGCCGATGCCACGTGCCTCGCCCACCGACGGATGCCGCTCGGCGAACTCGCGCAGCGTCGGCGCGAACACGTTCTCGCCCAGCCACGCCGCGTTCTCCACGATCCGCTCCTCGCGCATCACGGTGATCGTGGCCACGGCCGCCGCGCAGGCCAGCGGGTGTCCCGAGTAGGTGAGGCCGCCGGGGAAGACCCGGTTGCGGAAGGTGTCGTGGATCGCGTCCGAGATGATCACGCCGCCGAGCGGGACGTAGCCGGAGTTGACGCCCTTGGCGAAGGTGATCAGGTCGGGGGTCACGTCCCAGTGATCGATCGCGAACCAGGCGCCGGTGCGCCCGAAACCCGCCATCACCTCGTCGGCGATGTAGACGATGCCGTACTTGTCACACAGCGCGCGCACTCCGGCCAGGTAGCCGGGCGGCGGGACGAGGATGCCGTTGGTGCCGACCACGGTCTCCAGGACGATCGCGGCGATGGTGCCGGAGCCCTCGAAGACGATGGTCTGCTCCAGATGGTCGAGGGCGCGCTCGGTCTCCTCGGCCTCGGTGGTCGCGTAGAAGTGCGAGCGGTACAGGTATGGGCCGAAGAAGTGCCCGACGGCGCTGTCGTGGTGCCCGGCGATCTCGTTCGCCCAACGGCGCGGATCGCCGGTCATGGTGATCGCGGTCGCCGTGTTGCCGTGGTAGGACCGGTACGCCGTCAGCACCTTTGGCCGACCGGTGTGGACGCGCGCCATGCGTACCGCGTTCTCGATCGCGTCTGCGCCGGCGTTGGTGAAGAACACCCGGTTCAGGCCCTCCGGTGCGTGGGAGGTGATCAGCTCGGCCGCCTCGGACCGCTTGTCGTTGGCAAAGGAGGGGCTGATCGTGCAGAGCCGGGCGGCCTGCTCCTGGATCGCGGCGACCACCTTCGGGTGCTGGTGCCCGATGTTGGTGAACACCAGCTGGCTGGCGAAGTCGAGGTAGTTGTTGCCCTCGTAGTCCCAGAAGCGGGAGCCGGAGGCGCCGGCGATCGGCAGCGGGGCGACCTGGTCCTGCGCGGACCAGGAGTGGAAGACGTGCGCGCGGTCGCGCTCGGACACCGCCTTCCCCTGGTCCGGATCGGGCGCGGGGACGGCGTGAGCGGCGAGCGCGGAATCGGTCATGCACCAAGGGTAGGAAACGCCGATCGTGCTGCTCCATCGGCACTGTGTAAAACGGCTCCTTGAAGTTGGCCGGGGTTGTGATGGCGGCTGTGGATCTGTCGGCGGGCAGACGCCCTTCTGCCCGCCGAGATCTTTCGCCGCTGCCCCGGTCGACTTCGAGGAGTGTGTACGACGGGGCGGCCCGATCCGGGCAGGTTGTCCGGTGCGAGGCTCCGGGGAGCTCGCTGCCGTCTCCTAGCGGCCTCCTACAGGAAGCTGCGCAGCTGGATCGTCGCGTCGCGGGCCGGGCCGACTCCGATCGCGGAGATCGGCGCGCCGGACATCTGCTCCAGCGTGCGTACGTAGCTCTGCGCGTTTGTCGGCAGGTCGGAGAACTCTCGGGCCTTCGTGATGTCCTCGTCCCAGCCGGGCAGGAACTCGTAGACCGGCTTGGCGTGGTGGAAGTCGGTCTGCGACATCGGCAGCTCGTCGTACCGCACGCCGTCCACGTCGTATGCCACGCACACCGGGACCTGCTCCCAGCCGGTCAGGATGTCCAGCTTGGTGAGGAAGAAGTCGGTCAGTCCGTTCACTCGGGTCGCGTAGCGCGCGATCACCGCGTCGAACCAGCCGCACCGCCGGTCGCGTCCCGTCGTCACGCCGCGCTCGTGGCCCTTGGTGCGCAGCGCGTCGCCATCCGCGTCGAACAGCTCGGTCGGGAACGGGCCCGCGCCGACCCGCGTGGTGTACGCCTTGAGGATGCCGATCGAGCGGGAGATCTTCGTCGGGCCGATGCCCGAACCCGCGCAGGCGCCGCCGGACGTCGGATTCGAGGACGTCACGAACGGATAGGTACCGTGATCGACATCAAGCAGGGTGCCCTGAGAGCCTTCCAGAAGGACTACCTTGCCCTCGTCAAGCGCCCTGTTCAGCAACAGCGACGTGTCCATGACGTAAGGGCGCAGCCGCTGCGCGTATCCGAGGTACTCCTCGACGATCGCATTGACCGAGATCGCCCGCCGGTTGTACAGCTTGACCAGCATCTGGTTGCGGTCACGCAGCGCCGCCTCGACCTTCTTGGCGAGGATCCCCGGGTCGAACAGATCCTGGACCCGGATGCCGATGCGGGAGATCTTGTCCGCGTAGGTCGGGCCGATGCCGCGGCCGGTGGTGCCGATCCGGTTGTTGCCGAGGAACCGCTCGGTGACCTTGTCGATCGTCCGGTGATACGGCGTGATCAGGTGCGCGTTGGCCGAGATGATCAGCCTGGAGGTGTCCACCCCGCGCGCGTTCAGGCCGTCGAGCTCCTGCAACAGCACGGCCGGGTCGATGACCACGCCGTTGCCGATGACCGGTACGCAGCCCGGCGTGAGGATTCCGGAAGGCAGCAGATGCAGTGCGTAGGACTGGTCGCCGATCACGACGGTGTGGCCCGCGTTGTTGCCGCCCTGGTAGCGGACCACGTAGTCCACCGAGCTGCCGAGCAGGTCGGTGGCCTTGCCCTTCCCTTCGTCGCCCCACTGGGCGCCGACGAGCACTAGCGCTGGCATTCCGGTACACCTCTTCCCGGACATAGTTAAGGCCCGGCGCAAGCGCGACCGGGCCTCTTGCATCAAGAGACTACCTGAGCCTGACCTCGGTGGCCACTTCGGCGGGACGCCGACCGGTATTCGGGGCCTGTTCACCGACTCCGGGCGCCCCGCCGTGACCGCGGCGCGGGCTACTTGATCTTCGTGCCGGCCGAGCGCAGGTCCTGGCAGGCGGTCACCACGCGCCGGGCCATGCCCGCCTCGGCGGACTTGCCGTAGGAGCGCGGGTCGTAGGCCTTCTTGTTGCCGACCTCGCCGTCGATCTTGAGCACCCCATCGTAGTTCTTGAACATGTGGTCCACGATCGGCCGGGTGAAGGCGTACTGAGTGTCCGTGTCGACGTTCATCTTCACCACGCCGTAGTCCAGCGCCTCGCGGATCTCGGAGAGCAGCGAGCCGGAGCCGCCGTGGAAGACCAGGTCGAACGGCTTGTCCTTGCCGTACTTGGCGCCGACCGCGTCCTGGATCTCCTTGAGGATCGACGGGCGCAGCTTGACGTTGCCCGGCTTGTACACGCCGTGCACGTTGCCGAAGGTGGCGGCCAGCAGGTAGCGGCCCTTCTCGCCGATGCCCAGCGCTTCGGCGGTCTTCAGCACGTCCTCGGGGGTGGTGTACAGCTTCTCGTTGATCTCGTTCGCGACGCCGTCCTCCTCGCCGCCGACCACGCCGATCTCGATCTCCAGGATGGTGCGCGCCTTCGTGGTCTGCTCCAGCAACTCGGCCGCGATCTGGAGGTTCTCGCCGAGCGGCACCGCCGAACCGTCCCACATGTGCGACTGGAACAGCGGTTCGAGGCCCTTGGCGACCCGCTCCAGCGAGATCGCCACCAGCGGGCGCATGAAGCCGTCGAGCTTGTCCTTCGGGCAGTGGTCGGTGTGCAGCGCGATGTTCACGTCGTACTTGGCCGCGACCACGTGCGCGTACTCGGCGAGCGCGCTCGCGCCCGTGACCATGTCCTTGACGGTGCTGCCGGCGAGGAACTCGGCACCGCCGGTGGAGACCTGGACGATGCCGTCGCTCTGCGCCTCGGCGAAGCCGCGCAGCGCGGCGTTGAGCGTCTGCGACGAGGTCACGTTGATGGCGGGGTACGCGAAGTGGCCGGCTTTCGCCCGGTCGATCATCTCCGCGTAGACCTCAGGGGTTGCGATGGGCATGTGGACTCCTCGATGCGGTGTGTTCCATCAACACGGTTTCACTGCTCTTCGAACTCGGCCGGGGCTGCGGCGCGGGGTCGGCCGTCGCGCAGCGGCGGGCGGGCCTACAGCCGCACACAAAGCCCCGGCCAAGCCCGAAGAGCCGGTTTCAGTGGCACGTTCGTTGCTTGGCCTTCGTCAGTGTCGCAGACGGGCGCCGCACAACGTCAAAGCGGTCGCGACGTGGGACGTGAGTCCGTCGTCGCGACCGCTCGGTGACACGATCTGCGGCTTTGCCGCCGTGTTGGCGGCCGCTGCTCGTTACTTCTTGTGGCGGCCCGCTCCCGCCGCCGGCACGGTCTCGTGCCGCTGCTCCTGCCGGTCGTACCCGGCCGGGGCGCCGCCGCCGTCGCGCTTCGCCTTGCGCGCCGTGAGCACCTCCTTGATCAGCGGGATCGCCGAGAGCAGCACGATGAGCAGGGTGATCGGGATGATATAGGTGTCGACCTTCGACGCCGGCACGGTCTTGCCGACCAGGTGCCCGGCGATCAGTACGCCCTCGGTCCAGACGACCGCGCCGATCGTGTTGTAGACGAAGAACTTGCGCGCCGGCACTTCGAGCACGCCCGCCACCGGGTTCATGAAGGTGCGCACGATGGGGATGAAGCGGGCCAGGATGATGGCCTTCGCGGCGCCGTAGTCGTTGAAGTAGTACTCGGCCCGCTCGACGTACTCCTGCTTGAAGAACCGGGAGTCCGGCTTGTCGAACAGCCCCCGGCCGAACCGGACGCCGAGGTAGTGGCCGAGCTGGGCGCCGAGGACGGCGGCGATCGGCGATCCGATCAGCAGTGGCGCGAGCGACAGGTGGTGCGCCGCGTTCGGCAGCGTCAGGAAGCCGGCGATGAACATCAGCGAGTCGCCGGGGAAGAAGAAACCGATCAGCAGACCGGTCTCGGCGAACAGGATCAGGAGCACGCCGAGGATCGCGTAGGTGCCGAACGCCGTGATGTAGTCCTCGGCGTTCAGCGGGTTGAAGGCCAGCAAATGCGTCACGCGCACTAGCGTAACGGTGGTTTGTACGTGATGGCCGAATGCGCGTGCACTGTTGCCTACCCGCTACGCAAGTCCCAGATCGCTCAGACTGTAGGCGGCGTAGTAAGGCAGCGCGGCGGCCTCGATCGCTTGCTGCGCGCCACGTTCGACGATCACCGCCACCGCGGCGACCTCCGCCCCGGCGGCGCGTACCGCCTCCACGGCAGTGAGCGGCGAGTTGCCGGTGGTCGACGTGTCCTCGACGATCAGGACGCGGCGCCCCGCGATGTCCGGCCCCTCGATCCGGCGCTGCATGCCGTGCGCCTTCTCGGACTTGCGCACCACGAAGGCGTCCAGCTTGCGGCCGGCGACCAGTTCCGGGTGCGCGGCCGCGGCGTGCATCATCGCGCCGGCGACCGGGTCCGCGCCGAGGGTCAGTCCGCCGACCGCGTCGAAGTCCAGGCCGCGCACCAGTTCGAGCATGACCCGGCCGACCAGCGGGGCTGCCGCGCCGTCCAGCGCGACCCGGCGCAGGTCGATGTAGAAGTCCGCCTCACGCCCCGAGCTGAGCACCACCCTGCCGTGCACCACGGCTTTCGCCTTGATCTGGCCGAGCAACTCGGCGCGCTCCGGGCTCTGTGGGGCGAAGGTGATAGGCATCGGAAAACGTCCTTCCGGTCGGGGCGTCGCACACAGGATACGGATCACCGTGCATTACGGGATCACAGTGCATGTCGACCGCGGCGTGCCCCGCCCCAACCCGAAGGCTGTGCAGTAGAGGGCTGTGTCGTAAGAGAAGCGTGGGTCAAAGCAGCGAGCGCGTACCGTTGCCGACGCCGACCATTGGCGGCCGGGTTTCGACACCGGGATGGCGCCGCAGAGCGGTCGTGCGTAACGACGCCTGGCTCGGCAGCACGGTCGGTACGGGATCGCCTGGCAGGGGATCGATTGCTGCTGAATCGGCTGACCCCGAATTGGCCGGCATGGCATCCGTACTCTGCTGTGCCGACGGGCTCTCGATACCGTTGCCCGACTCGTTACCGCGCACGATGCGTGCGTAAAGCCGCTCGGCGAACTCCTGGGTCTTGGTCATGGCGGCCAACTCCTCGTCCGCCAGTGCATCAGGCGCTGGGACGTCGATCGTCTCCACCACACAGCGCGCAACCTCGTTACCCGAGGCCTCGGCGAGGATCTTGCCGAACTGGTGCGCCGCTTCGCGGTAGGCGGACGCGTCGCCTGCGGCGGTGTCGCTCGGCAGCGCCGCGCGCATGCGGCCCATCGCGACGTCGAGCCGGTCGCGCTGCTCGGGCTCGATCCGCTGCGCGGCCAGGTCTGCCATCAGCAGGTGCAGCGCCGTGCGCACCTCGTCGAGCTCGACGGCGAGGGTGGCCGAACCGCCGTACTCCAGCAGCACCGAGAGCACCAGCGGGTCGAGGATGTTCCAGTCCGGCTTCGGCCGCACCGTGGTGCCGCGGCCGTGCCGGATGCGCAGCACCCGCTTCTCCTCCAGCGCCTTGAGCGCCTCGCGCAGGATCGTCCGGCTGACCGCGAACTCCTGCGCCAGCGCGGCCTCGGGCGGCAGGTCCCCGCCGGGCTGGAACTCACCGTCCAGTATCCGCAGCAGCAGCCGCTCGATCACCGCGTTGGCCAGGCGGCTGGGCCGGACGACCCGGTGGACGTTCCACCCTTCGACGTACATACGCTTCGGCTCCTGACTTGCAGTGCGCGTCCGATTGCGCACAGAACGTGATGCACACAGTAGGAGCAGACCCGGGACGATGCCGCCGATTCAACCGACAACCACTCGATCCGATGACAAGACTCACTCTCCGGAGAAATCGCGCTCTCTGGAGAAATCACGGTGCCGGAGCCGGCGCAGCGCCGCGAACAGGACGGCCACCGCCGCGAGCGTCGCGGTCGCTGCCCCTATCAGGAACGGGATCCAGGGCGGCAGGCTGCGGTCGCGCAGCCGGCTCCAGATGTCGTCCGGCTCCGGCCCGGGCTTGTCCAGGCCGCCGGGCTCCGGTTCGAGCTCGTCATCGTCGTCGTCCGGTTCTTCCGGCGGCTCGTCCGGCTCCGGTGTCACGAGGCGCAACGGCGTCGGCGCGGAGATTTCGGGCTCGACGGCTGTATAGGGATCGGCCTCTGCTTGCGGATCCGGGGGCTGCGTCGTCGGTGCGGACGCGGTGCTCACCGTGCTGGAGCTGCCCGGCACATCCCGCGCAACGTCGCGCACGACGGCCAATGAAGCTCGTTCCGGAGCACGCGGCGGTTCCGCGGCTGGTTGGTCATCAGTGCGTTCCGGGCGCGCGGCCGGCGAAGTCTCGGCCAGGACGGTGAACCAGCGGTGCACCACGCGCTTGAACGCCGCGTCCATGGACTTGGCGGGCAGTGGCGCGGCACCGGGTGTGACGTCCAACTGTCCGTCGACGACCACGCGCGTGCCCGAGCCGGACTTGCGCAGCACGATCTCGACCAGCCCCTCGACCGAGCCGCCGGCCCGGCCGAAGACCGCTTCGACCTCGATCGAGACCCGCAGCGCGGTGGGCACCACCTCGACGATGCGGGCGACCCCGCGGAAAGTGACGGCCTGCTCCCGGGTGCGCACCCGGAGCCTGCCCGCCACGCCCTGCGCCCCGGAGGCGTCGATCGAGACGTTCGGCAGCGCGCCGAGCAGCCGTTCGGGGTCGGTGACAGCGGGCCACAGCAGTCGTCGGTGGACCGGGACCGTGGCCTCGTACGGCATCGACACCCTCGCTGCGGACTGCTGCGCCACGGCGACTGACCGCCGTGCTCGCGGCCAGCGTACGCCGCCGCGTCACGCTGGGCATCGCGCAGGGCGCACACGAGGGTTTTCCCCGGCGACGCGCTCGCGTTCCGTCCGCGCTGTGCTCCGGTCAAAGCTGTGCTCTGGTCAAACAAGAGACAGTCAGTCCACACGTAGGAAGCTCAGCGTGGTCGCGATCTGGTGATCCTGTGGATAGGTGTGCCAGGTGCTCCACCACAGGCCCGCGCGCCACGGCTGGATGACGATACCCGTGAGCGCTCCCGGTATCCCGGGGTAACGGCCGGCCAGCCCCTGCGCCGCGCACCGCTCGATCGCGGCGACCCGCTGGCCGAACTCCGCGGCCGAGCAGGTCCGTACGTCGGACTCGATCGTGTACCGCCAGCCGCGTAACTCGCACTCGGCCGCTTGGGGCAGCGGGGCGGTTTGCTCGGGCAGGCAGGCGACCGTTTCGAGACACACCGGCTGGTCGGCGCTGGCGAGCCAGACGGCGATCTGGTGCGACGCGCCGAGCAGCCGCAGCTCGGCCTGGAACGGCGGCAGCTCCAGCCGTCGGCTCGCCAGTGCGCGCAACGGTCCGAGCCGTATCGACCAGCCGAGCTGCGCGGCGCTGGTCTCGTAGTACCCCGCGGTCAATTCGACGAGCATCGATCGCTACCGTTCCCAGGCCGTAGGCTTCCACCGGGTGCTGGCAGGTGTTCGTCTGTCAACCAGCCCGCCATGGTCAACGACTGGAGGACGCGTGGGTCATCACGCCGTGCCTGAGGCAGATCACCCGAAAGCGTTACCGATCAACGAGATCGGTACGAGTCGCGCCGGAAGCCCCCGCCCGGTGTTGGCGACCCGGCTGCACGGCCTTGGCACGACGATCTTCGCCGAGATGTCCGCGCTGGCCACCGCCACCGGCTCGATCAACCTCGGCCAGGGATTCCCGGACAGCGACGGTCCTGCCGCTGTCGCCGCGGCGGCTGCGCGCGCGATCCTTGAGGGCCGGGGCAACCAGTACCCGCCGGGACCGGGCATCCCTGAACTGCGTCACGCCGTCGCGGGCCACCAAGCCGCGTGGTACGGCCTGCGCTTCGATCCGGACACCGAAGTGCTGATCACGGCGGGCGCGACCGAGGCGATCGCCGCCGCGCTGCTGGCCCTGGTCAATCCGGGGGATGAGGTGATCGCGTTCGAGCCCTACTACGACTCGTACGCAGCCTGCATCGCCATGGCCGGCGGCATACGCGTCCCGGCGACGCTGCGTCCGCCGACGCCTGAGCAGCCGCGCTGGCATCCCGATCTCGACATCCTCGAAGCGTCGATCACGGACCGCACGCGCGTGCTGCTGCTCAACTCGCCGCACAATCCGACCGGCATGGTCCTCGACGAGGCCGAACTGCACCGGCTCGCCGATCTCGCCGTGCGCAACGACCTCGTCGTGATCACCGACGAGGTCTACGAACACCTCGTCTTCGAAGGTTCGCACATCCCGATCGCGACGCTGCCGGGCATGCGTGACCGGACGGTGACGATCTCCTCGTCCGGCAAGACGTTCAGCTTCACCGGCTGGAAGATCGGTTGGGTCACCGCGCCGACGGAACTCGTCTCGGCAGTGCGTACCGCGAAGCAGTTCCTCACGTATGTCAGCGGTGGACCGTTCCAGTACGCCGTCGCCGATGCGTTGAAGCTGCCCCGCGACTACTATGCCGATCTGCGCGAGAGCCTGCGCGCCCGCCGCGACCTGCTGGCAGCTGGCTTGGCCGACATCGGCTTCGGCGTCTCAGCGACTGAGGGCACGTACTTCATCACGACCGACATCCGGCCGCTCGGCGAGGACGACGGACTCGCGTTCTGCCGTGCGCTGCCTGAGCGTTGCGGCGTGGTGGCCATCCCAAACGCAGTCTTCTATGACGACAAGCAGGCCGGCGCGCCGTTCGTGCGCTTCACCTTCTGCAAGAAGCCTGAGGTGCTCTCCGAGGCGCTGGATCGTCTCGCGGTGCTGGTAAAACCCGCGTGAGATCGCAGTGCGTTTCGCGTCAGGGGATGCGCACGTCGTGGTACTGCTCGGCGAGTTGCCGATCCACGTCGGTCAACTCGTCCTCACGTACCGGGGTGACGAGCGTCCAGTGCTTGCCCACAGGGCAGCGCTGCCAGCGGACCATGCCCAGGCGTACCGCCTTGAGCGATCCCCCGGGAATCCAGATCGTCGTGAACAGGTGACCGGCGCGGCAGCGCACGATGGTGTTGCCGCCCAACTTGTAGCCCCTGCGCCGCTGGACGAGAGTTCCCAACGCGAGAACGGCGACGACCGCGGTGAGGACGAGCGCGCGGGGCTTCATACCGTCTCCCTCGCGCGACTTGACATCTTTGGCCATACCGCAACTATCCCCCGCCGGAAGCCGGGCCGCGAGGAAATCGTCACCTACCTGGCCGCAGTGACAGACAGACCGTCGTCGGTGTCCGAAACGTCGACGCGCACCGTCGTCCCGTCGCGCACCTCACCGGCCAGAATCGCCTTGGCCAACTGGTCGCCGATCGCCGACTGGACCAGGCGGCGCAGCGGACGCGCGCCGTACGCCGGGTCGTAGCCGGTCAGTACCAGCCAGTCACGCGCCGCGGCGGTGACGTCGAGGGTCAGCCGCCGGTCGGTCAGGCGTCGCTGGAGCCGGTCCACCTGCTGCTCGACGATCAGGCCGAGTTCCGCGGTGCCGAGGGCGTCGAAGAGCACGATGTCGTCGAGCCGGTTGAGGAACTCCGGCTTGAAGGTCGCCCGCACCAGGTTCATCACCAGGGCGCGCTTCTTGTCCTCTTCGAGCGAGGGATCCACCAGGAACTGCGAGCCCAGGTTCGAGGTGAGAATCAGGATCGTGTTGCGGAAGTCCACCGTGCGGCCCTGGCCGTCGGTGAGCCGCCCGTCGTCCAGCACTTGGAGCAGGAGGTCGAAGACCTCAGGGTGCGCCTTCTCCACCTCGTCCAGCAGTACGACGGTGTAAGGGCGCCGACGCACCGCCTCGGTCAGCTGGCCGCCCTCCTCGTAGCCGACGTATCCCGGGGGAGCGCCGACCAACCGGGCCACCGAGTGCTTCTCGCCGTACTCGGACATGTCGATGCGGACCATCGCGCGTTCGTCGTCGAACAGGAAGTCCGCCAGCGACTTGGCCAACTCGGTCTTGCCGACACCGGTCGGGCCGAGGAACAGGAACGAGCCGGTGGGCCGATCCGGGTCGGAGATACCGGCGCGAGCACGGCGTACCGCGTCGGAGACCGCGCGTACCGCATCGACCTGGCCGACGAGGCGCTTGCCGAGTTCCTCCTCCATCCGCAGCAGCTTTGCCGTTTCGCCTTCAAGCAGCCGGCCGGCCGGGATGCCGGTCCACGCGGCCACCACCTCGGCCACGTCGTCCGGGCCGACCTCCTCCTTGACCATGCTCTCCTGCGTGTTCGCGGCCTGCGACGCATCAGCCAGCTCCCGCTCGGCGGCCGGGATGTCCGCGTACATCAGCCGCGAGGCGGCCTCGAAGTCGCCGTCGCGCTGTGCCCGATCGGTCTGGCCGTGCAGGTCGTCGAGCCGCTTCTTGAGCTCGCCGACCCGGTTCAGACCCGACTTCTCCCGGTCCCAGCGAGCGTTGAGCGCGTTGAGCTGTTCCTGACGGTCCGCCAACTCGTGGCGGATACGCTCAAGGCGTTCCTTCGACGCTGCATCGGACTCCTTAGCGAGCGCCAGTTCCTCCATCCGGAGCCGGTCGACGGCGCGCTGAAGCTCGTCGATCTCCACCGGACGCGAGTCGATCTCCATGCGCAGCCGTGAAGCCGCCTCGTCGACCAGGTCGATCGCCTTGTCCGGCAGGAAGCGCGCGGTGATGTAGCGGTCCGAGAGGGTGGCGGCGGCCACCAGCGCGGCGTCCGAGATCTGCACCTTGTGGTGCGCCTCGTAACGGCCCTTGAGCCCGCGCAGGATCGCCACTGTGTCCTCAGCCGATGGCTCGCCGACCAGCACCTGCTGGAAGCGCCGCTCCAGCGCCGCGTCCTTCTCAATGTGCTCGCGGTACTCATCCAGCGTCGTCGCGCCGACCATCCGCAGTTCGCCGCGGGCCAGCATGGGCTTGAGCATGTTGCCGGCGTCCATGGCCGACTCGCCGGTCGCGCCGGCGCCGACCACGGTGTGCAACTCGTCGATGAAGGTGACGACCTGGCCGCCGGACTCGCGGATCTCGCCGAGCACCGCCTTCAGGCGCTCCTCGAACTCGCCGCGGTACTTCGCCCCGGCCACCATCGCGCTGAGGTCCAGCGAGACCAGCCGCTTGCCGCGCAGCGACTCTGGCACGTCGCCGGCCACGATCCGCTGCGCCAGGCCCTCGACCACGGCGGTCTTGCCCACCCCGGGCTCGCCGATCAGCACCGGGTTGTTCTTCGTCCGCCGGGAGAGCACCTGCACGACCCGGCGGATCTCGGTGTCCCGGCCGATCACCGGGTCGAGCCGGCCCTCGCGGGCCAGCGAAGTCAGATCGACGCTGTACTTCTCCAGCGCCTGGAAGGTGGCCTCGGGATCCGGCGAGGTCACCCGCGCGCTGCCGCGCACCTTGGTGAACGCCGCGCGCAGCGCCTGCTGGGTGGCCCCGGCGCTGCGCAACAGGTTCGCAGTCTTGTCGTCGCCCGACGCGAGGCCGACGAGGATGTGCTCGGTCGAGACATACTCGTCGTCAAGCCGCCGCGCCTCCTCACCCGCCTTGTTCAGCGCGGTGAGTGTGGCGCGGGCCAGCTCCGGCGCGCCGATCGTCGAACCGGAGGCCGTGGGAAGCGCCTTGACCAGGCGCTCGGCATCCGCGGCGAGCCGCACCCGGTCGGCGCCGACCGCGTCCAGCAACGGCCGGGCGGTGCCGTCCGCCTGCGCGAGCAGGGCCAGGAGCAGATGCACGGTGTCGACCTGTGGATTGCCCGCGGACGCCGCCGACCGGATCGCGACCGACAACGCCTCCTGCGAACGCGTCGTCAGCTTGCTCGGCTCCATCGCATGCTCCTCATCCCGTGTGCCCCCGCCGCTGTTCAGTTCGCATTCGGTTGATTCAGCGCTGCCAGCCGGTTCGAAGGCCGGTTCAGCGCCGCCGCCGAGCCAGAGGCTGACTCAGTGGCGCTGCTGCGGCTTCCACACGACCAGCGCCGTGGAGGTGCCGAAGGCCGGGATCGCCGGAAGCAGGTCCGGCCGGTACAGCGGGTTCATCGGCGGCTCGGGCAGTTCGGCGCGGGGCTGTGCCGGGACGGCGATCGGGATGGTGGTGGCCCTGGCGACCGCCAGGCCGTCCTCCAGTTCGGCCACCCGCGCGCGCAGCGCCTCGACCTCGTCCTGGAGCTCCCGGATGCGCTTGATCCCGGCCAGGTTCACGCCCTCGTCCTGGGAGAGCCGCTGCACCTCGCGCAGCAGCTCGATGTCCCGCGCCGAGTAGCGCCGCCCGCGGCCGGGGGCGCGGCCGGGGCTGACCAGGCCGAGCCGGTCGTACTGGCGCAGGGTCTGCGGATGAAGTCCGGACAGCTGCGCCGCCACGGAGATCACGTACGTCGCGGCGTCGCTGTTCGGCTTGCGCTTGCCGCGGTTCCCGTCGTTCGGCAACATTTCAGGACTCTCCCTTCGCTGCGGCCAGCAGGTCGGCGCGCACGTCGTGGTCCGCGGTCGCTTCGCGGTACTTCTCCAGGGCCGCGCTGGCGGCCTCGCTCAGTCTGGTGGGCACCGCCACCTCGAAGGTGACCAGCAGGTCGCCCCGGGTGCCGTCCTTGCGCGGCGCGCCCTTGCCGCGCACCCGCAGCGTCCGGCCGTTCGCGCTGCCCGCGGGCAGCTTCACGGTCACCGGCATGCCGCCGAGCACCGGCACCGCGATCTCCGCGCCGAGCACCGCCTCGGGGTAGGTCACCGGCACGGTCACGGTCAGGTTGTCCGCGTCCCGGCCGAACACCTGATGTGGTTTCACGTGAACCACCACGTACAAATCGCCGGGCGGTCCGCCGCGTTCACCTGGAGCCCCCTTGCCCTTGAGTCTGATCCGCATGCCGTCGCGCACACCCGAGGGGATGCGCGCCTGGAGCGTGCGGGTCGAGGCGGCGCGGCCGGAGCCGTTGCAGACGGCGCACGGCTCGTCGACCACCAGGCCGCGGCCCTTGCACTCGCGGCAGGGCTCGGAGAAGGCGAAGCCGCCCTGGTTCCGGCTCACCTGCCCGGTGCCGGAGCAGTTCGGGCACACCCTCGGGGTGGTGCCCGCCTTCGCCCCGGTCCCCGCACAGGTCCGGCACGGCTGCTCGCTGGTCATCCGCAGCGGGATGGTCACGCCGTCTATCGACTGCATGAACGTGATGGTCGCCTCGGTCTCCACGTCCGTGCCGCGGCGGCCCGGGGTCTGCGCCGTGGTCCGGCCGCCGCGGTTGAAGATGCCGCCGAGGATGTCGCCGATCCCGCCGGCTCCGCCGCCGGTGTTGTTGCCCAGCAGGTCGCCGAGGTCGAACGGGAAGCCGCCGCCCGCGCCGGTGCGCAGCCCGCCGCCGAAGAGCGAGCGGGCCTCGTCGTACTCCTTGCGCCGCTTCTCGTCGGACAGCACGTCGTAGGCCTCGGAGATCTCCTTGAACTTCTCCTCGGCGGCGGGGTCCCCCTTGTTGGCGTCCGGGTGGTACTGCCTGGCCAGCTTCCGGTAGGCCTTCTTGATGTCGGCCGCCGCAGCGTCCTTGGGCACGCCGAGCACCTTGTAGTAGTCCTTCTCCACGTAGTCCTTGGTGCTCATCTCAGGTTCGCCTCTGCTCCTAGCGGTGCTCGAAGGACGCTGCTCGAAGAACTCTGTGCTGCCGGACACGGGCCGCGCCGGGTCGTGCCGTCGGGGCCGCCGTCGCCGGGCATCCGGCGCGGCGGCTACTTGTCGGGTTCTCCGGGCTGGGCCACGGTCACCCGGGCCACCCGCAGGATCCTGTCACCGAGGCGGTACCCGGGCTGGAGGATCTCCACGCAGGTGTCCTCCGCGACGTCCGGGGAGACCGTGTGCATCAGCGCCTCGTGCACGTTCGGGTCGAACAGCTCGCCGGCGGTGCCGAACTGTTCGAGGCCGAGCTTGGCCATCTGGCTCTCCAGCGACTCGGCCACCCGGCGGAACCCGCCCTCCAACTCGCCGTGGTCACGGGCCCGGCCGATGTCGTCGAGCACCGGCAGCAGCCCGGTGAGCACCTTGCCGAGCGCCATCTCGGCCACCGCGATCCGGTCCCGCTCGACCCGGCGCCGGTAGTTCACGTACTCGGCCTGGAGCCGCTGTAGGTCGGCGGTGCGCTCCCCGAGCTCCGCCTGCGCGCTCTGCAACTCGTTGGTCCGCTCGGCCAGCTTCGCCAGCAGTTCGGCGACCGCGAGGTTCGCGGCCGGGTCGCCGTGCTCGCCGCCGCCGATCGCCTCGTTCACCCGCTCGGCGAACTCCTCGTCGCCGTCCTCCTGGTCGGCGTCGAAACCGTCGTCGGCGCCGTACTGACGGGCCTCATCGTCGGCTTCGCGGCCGGGGTGGTAGAGGTCGTCGCTCACGTCTTCTTCTCTTCTCCTGGAGTCAGTCGATCGGGGGCGGGCTCGGGTCGGATCGGGCTGGTCGAACCACGCCGGACCGGGGGACGTTCGGCCGCCCCGGCCCGGCGCACCGGCCAGGTCAGCCGTTCTTGCCCTCGTCGACGATCTCGGCGTCCACCACGTCGTCCTCCGGCGGCGCCGCGTCCTGCGGCTCGCCCGCGCCGGCGCCGGCCTGCGAGGCCTGCGCCTGCTCGTAGAGCGCGGTGCCCAGCTTCTGGCTGGTGGTGGCCAGCTTCTCCGCGGAGGCCTTGATCGCCTCGACGTCGGAGCCGCCCAGCGCCGCCTTGGTGTCCGCGATCGCGGCCTCGACGTCGCTCTTGACGTCGGCCGGCACCTTGTCCGCGTTGTCCCGCATGAACTTCTCGGTCTGGTACACCAGCCCCTCGGCCTGGTTGCGGGTCTCGGCCTCCTCGCGGCGGCGGTGATCCTCGGCCGCGTACTGCTCCGCCTCGCGCATCATCCGGTCGATGTCGTCCTTGGGCAGCGCCGAGCCGCCGGTGATGACCATCGACTGCTCCTTGCCGGTGCCCAGGTCCTTCGCCGAAACGTTCACGATGCCGTTGGCGTCGATGTCGAAGGTGACCTCGATCTGCGGCAGGCCGCGCGGGGCCGGTGGCAGGCCGGTCAGCTCGAACATGCCGAGCCGCTTGTTGTACGCCGCGATCTCCCGCTCGCCCTGGTAGACCTGGATCTGCACGGAGGGCTGGTTGTCCTCGGCGGTGGTGAAGATCTCCGAGCGCTTGGTCGGGATCGTGGTGTTGCGCTCGATCAGCTTGGTCATGATGCCGCCCTTGGTCTCGATGCCGAGGGACAGCGGGGTGACGTCGAGCAGCAGGACGTCCTTGACCTCGCCCTTGAGCACGCCGGCCTGCAACGAGGCGCCGATCGCGACGACCTCGTCCGGGTTGACGCCCTTGTTCGGCTCCTTGCCGCCGGTCAGCTCGCGCACCAGGTCGGCCACCGCCGGCATCCGGGTCGAGCCGCCGACCAGCACCACGTGGTCGATGTCGCGCACCGAGATGCCCGCGTCCTTGATCACGTTGTGGAACGGCGCCTTGCAGCGCTCCAGCAGGTCCGCGGTCAGCTGCTGGAACTGGGCGCGGGTGATGCGCTCGTCCAGGTGCAACGGGCCCTCCGCGGAGGCGGTGATGTAGGGCAGGTTGACGTTGGTCTCGGTGGAGGAGGACAGCTCGATCTTGGCCTTCTCAGCGGCCTCGCGCAGCCGCTGCATGGCCATCTTGTCCTTGGACAGGTCCACCCCGTGCGCGTTCTTGAACTGGTTGACCAGGAAGCTGACCACGGACTGGTCCCAGTCGTCGCCGCCGAGGTGGTTGTCGCCGTTGGTGGCCTTCACCTCGATGGTGGAGAAGCCGTCCTCGTCCTTGCCGACCTCAAGCAGGGACACGTCGAAGGTGCCGCCGCCGAGGTCGAAAACCAGGATCATCTGGTCGCCCTCGCCCTTGTCCAGGCCGTAGGCCAGCGCGGCGGAGGTGGGCTCGTTGATGATGCGCAGCACGTTGAAGCCGGCGATCTCGCCGGCCTCCTTGGTGGCCTGGCGCTCGGCGTCGGAGAAGTAGGCCGGGACGGTGATCACCGCGTCGGTCACCTTCTCGCCGAGGTAGGACTCGGCGTCCCGCTTGAGCTTCTGCAGGATGAAGGCGCTGATCTGCTGGGCCGTGAAGGGCTTGTCGTCGATCCGGATCTTCCAGTCGGTGCCCATGTGCCGCTTGACGGAGCGGATGGTGCGGTCGACGTTGGTCACCGCCTGCCGCTTGGCCACCTCGCCGACCAGCACCTCGGCGTTGCGGGCGAACGCGACCACCGACGGGGTGGTCCGGGCGCCCTCGGCGTTGGTGATGACGGTGGGCTCGCCACCTTCGAGGACGGAGACGACCGAGTTGGTCGTTCCAAGGTCGATGCCGACCGGACGTGCCATCGTGGCTTCCTTAAGTTAGCTCGTCGCTGCTTCTGCCTTTGCTGGGCTCGGGGCCGCGCGGTCGCCCGCCGGCACTCCGGTTGAGTCCAGTCGGCTCAACGATAGGGGTTGAGGCCATTGGACTCAACTTCATCGTTGCCCACCTTTGTTCCCGCCTTGAACGTGCTGGTCACCAGCGGTACGCCAGGTCGATAGGCCAAGTGCAGATACGACGGCGCGTCCAGCACGGCGAAGTCGGCGCGCGCACCGACCGTCAGGTGGCCGACGTCGGTACGCCTGAGCGCGCGGGCACCGCCGAGCGTGGCGGCGAGCAGTGCTTGCGCCGGGGACATCCGCATCTCGCGGACGGCGAGCGCGATGCAGAAGGGCATCGAGGAGGTGTAACAGGAGCCGGGGTTGCAGTCAGTCGCGATCGCCACGGTCGCGCCCGCTTCGATCAGGCGGCGCGCGTCCGGGTAAGGCGAGCGGGTCGAGAACTCGACGCCGGGCAGCAGCGTCGCCACCGTGGTCGATCCAGCTGAGGTCGCCCCAGCCAGCGCCGCGATGTCCTCGTCGCTCAGGTAAGTACAGTGATCGGCGGAAGCGGCACCGTACTCGACGGCGAGTTGCACGCCGGGTCCGTGCCCAAGCTGGTTGGCGTGCAGGCGTACGGCCAAGCCGTGTCCCTTTGCGGCGTCGAGGATCAGGCGCGTCTCATCCTCGTCGAACGCGCCGTGTTCACAGAACACGTCCACGTAGTCCGCGTACGGCGCGCAGGCCGCTAGCATCGGTCCGCGTACCAGATCCACGTACGCGTCGCGCCGGTCGGCGTATTCAGCGGGCACCACGTGCGCGCCGAGGAAGGTTGCTGCGTCGCACTCTTCATGCGCGATACGGATCGCACGCGCTTCGTCGCCGACGGTGAGCCCGTACCCCGTCTTGCACTCGATGGTCGTCGTGCCCTGACGTGCCATCTCGCCGACGAGTCTGCGGACGTTGCCACGTAACAGTTCGTCGTCCGCCGCGCGCGTCGCCGCGACCGTCGTGCGGATCCCGCCCGCGCCGTACGGCGTGCCCGTCATCCGGGCTTCGAACTCTGCGGCGCGGTCTCCGGCGAACACCAGATGCGCGTGGCTGTCCACGAACCCGGGGACCACCGCGCGTCCGCCGAGGTCAATGCACCGGTCGGCGGCCGGTGCGCGGTCCGCCGGGCCGAGCCAGGCGACTCGCCCGTCCTGCACCACCAGCGCCGCGCCGCGCAGGATACACAGACCATCCTCGTCCACGGAACCGTTTTCCACAGGCTGTGGAGAACCTGTGGCTAATTCGTCGACTCCTGTGACAAGGACTGAATCAGACATGCACATTTCTCCGGTACAGAGCACTGATGGCCGCGCCCAACCGCCGCGCGGGCTCGTCCACAAGCCTGTGGATACCGTCGCGTACGATCGTGTCTCCGCCGACCACGACGTGCCGGACGTCCGCAGCGGTCGCCGCGTAGATCACCGATTCGGCGGCCACGTCGAGGGTCGTGCCGGTCAGCCGGATCGAGTCGAGGCCGACGGTGACGAAGTCGGCGAGCGCGCCCGCGTGCAGCCGCCCGGCGCCCGGCCGGCCGAGCGCCTGCTGCCCGGCCAGGGTCGCGGCGTCGAGCAGATCGGTGCTGCGCCAGTGGCCGCGCCGCTCGGTGCGCAGCCGCTCGTCCAACTCCATCGCGCGCGCCTCCTCGAACAGGTCGATCACCGCCTGACTGTCCGAGCCGAGCGAGATCGGCGAACCGGACTCAAAGAGGGTGCGCGCCGCGCCGATCCCGTCGGCCAGGTCGCGTTCCGTGGTCGGGCACATGCAGACGCAGGTGCCCGAGTCGCCGAGCAGGTCGATGTCGGCCTGCGACAGGTGGGTGGCGTGCACGGCGGTGGTCTTCGGGCCGAGCGCCCCCGCCGCGTCGAGCAGTTGCGCCGGGGTCAGCCGGTACCGGGCCAGGCAGGCGTCGTTCTCGGCGCGCTGCTCGGACAGGTGCACGTGCAGCGGCGCTTCGAACTTCGCGGCGGCCGCGGCGACGGTACCCAACTGCTCCTTCGGCACCGCACGCACCGAGTGGATGGCTGTGCCGATGATGACGTCTGATTCGTCCGCATACGCGCCGCGCAGGTTCTCGACACGCTCGGCCCACGCGTCCGCGTCGCCGTCCGAGAAACGTCTCTGGGTGCTGTTGAGCCGCGACCGCTTGGCGACCGCATCGATGCCGCCGGTCAGGTAGCAGGTGTCGAGCAGCGTGATCCTGATTCCCGCGGTGCGCGCCGCCCGGACCAGCGCGTGCCCCATCGCGTTCGGGTCCGCGTAGCGGGCTCCGCCCTTGTCGTGGTGCGCGTAGTGGAACTCGCCCACCGTGGTGATGCCGGCCAGCGCCATCTCGGCGAAGACCCCGACCGCCAGCTCGAAGTACGAGTCCGGATTCAGCCCGGCCATCGCCTCGTACATCTGCTCGCGCCAGGTCCAGAAGGTGCCCTCGCCGACCTGCGTACGTCCGCGCAGCGCGCGGTGGAACGCATGCGAGTGCGCGTTGGCCAGGCCCGGTAGGGTCAGCCCCGCCAGCCGCACGGCTCCCGCAGGCGCCGGCACGCCGGGCGTCACGGACCTGATCCGGTCGCCCGCCGTCTCGATGAGAACGTCCGTCTCCACCATCCCGGCCACGTACGCGGCCTCGGCATGCCAGAGCCCCGTCTTCGTCCCCGTATCCGCCATCATCTCAGCCCCCTCATCCGCCGGTCCCCTCCGGCCCGGCACCCGCGAGATCCGCCATCACCTCGGCCAGCGCCGCGACACCCGCGAGACAGTCCGCCGTGTCCGCGTGTTCGGCGGGCGCGTGCGAAAGGCCGCTCGGATTGCGCACGAACAGCATCGCCGCCGGAACCCGCGCCGCGAGAATGCCGGCGTCGTGCCCCGCTCCGGTCGGCAGCTGTGGAACGCGCCCGAAGGTCCCGGCCAAAGTCTCCGAGATCCGGTCGCGCAGACCGTCGTCGAACTCGACGATAGCCGTGCGGGACTCGTTGACAACCTCCACGCGTGTTCCGTCACGTTCGCCGCGTTCGTCCGCCGCGGCGATGATCTGCCCGACGACCGCGCTGAGCGTCGCCTCGTCCGGCGCCCTGCCGTCGAGCCAAGCCTGCACGCGCGACGGAATCGCGTTCGTGCCGTTCGGCTCCACTCGAATCCTGCCGAACGTCGCGAGCGCGCCGCCGAGCCGAGCCTTCTTGCGGGCGGACAGCACGGTGTGCGCGTAAGTCAGCATCGGATCACGCCGGTCGTTCAGCGCCGTGGTGCCCGCGTGGTTGGCCTCGCCGGTGAAGTCGAAGCGCCAGCGGCCGTGCGGCCAGATCGACGACGCCACGCCGACCGGCGCATCGTGGTCGACCAGCCACCTGCCCTGTTCTATGTGCAGCTCGACGAACTGCGCGATGCCGCTCAGCCGCTCGTCGTCGGGCCCGAGCGATTCCGGGTCCTGACCCGCGGCTTCCATCGCGTCGGCGAGCCGTACGCCGTCGCCGTCCCGCAGTTCTCGCGCCGCCGCCGCGCCGAGCTGCCCCGTCATCAGCCGGGAGCCAGTACACGCGATTCCGAACCGGGCGCCTTCCTCATCGGCGAAGTTCGCGATCGCGACGGGGCGCGACGGCCGCAGACCGCGTGCGCGCAGCAGATCCACGGCGGCAAGCGCGCTGATCACGCCGAGCGGACCGTCGTACGCACCGCCGCACGGCACCGAATCGAGGTGCGAACCGACCGCCAGCGCGCCCGACCGGTCGCCGCCCCGCGGCAGCCACCAAGCCCACTGATTCCCGTTGCGGTCCGTCTCCACGGTCAGGCCTCGATCAGCGGCCTGCGACGTGAACCAGTCCCGGCACGCCAGATCGGCGCTCGTCCAGGCGAAGCGCTGGTACCCGCCGCGTCGCCCGTCACGCCCGATGCCCTCCAACGAGGACCAGAGCTCTGCGAAGCCGGTCGCGTCCGCGACCTCGCTCACTGCGACTCCCGGAACCGTCACGGCGACTTCGGCATCTGGGGCTCCGGCAGCGGACCGTGCTTCAACATGGGAACGTGCACGCCGTGCTGCTCGGCCACCTCCACGGCGCGGTCGTAGCCGGCGTCCGCGTGGCGGATGACGCCCATGCCCGGATCGTTCGTCAGCACCCGCTCCAGTTTCTCGGCGGCCAGCGGCGTGCCGTCCGCGACCGAGACCTGCCCGGCGTGGATGGAGCGTCCCATGCCGACCCCGCCGCCGTGGTGGATCGACACCCACGACGCGCCGGAGGCCACGTTGACCATCGCGTTGAGCAGCGGCCAGTCGGCGATCGCGTCCGAGCCGTCCAGCATCGCCTCGGTCTCCCGGTAGGGCGAGGCCACCGAGCCGGTGTCCAGGTGGTCGCGGCCGATCACGATCGGGGCGCGTAGCTCGCCCGAGGCGACCATGTCGTTGAACCGGACGCCGGCCAGGTTCCGCTCGCCGTAGCCCAGCCAGCAGATGCGCGCCGGCAGGCCCTGGAAGCGCACCCGCTCGCCGGCCAGCCTGATCCAGCGGGCCAGCGACTCGTTCTGCGGGAACAGTTCGAGCACGGCGCGGTCGGTCGCCGCGATGTCCGCCGGATCGCCGGAGAGCGCGGCCCAGCGGAACGGGCCTTTGCCCTCGCAGAACAGCGGCCGGATGTACTTCGGCACGAAACCGCCGAAGCCGAAGGCCCGCTCGTATCCGGCCAGCCGCGCCTCGCCGCGGATCGAGTTGCCGTAGTCGAAGACCTCGGCGCCCGCGTCCTGGAAGCCGACCATCGCCTCGACGTGCCTGGCCATCGACTCGCGGGCCCGTGTCGTGAACTCCTCCGGCTTGCTGGCGGCGAAACTCTTCATGTCCGAGAAGTCGACGCCCAGCGGCAGGTAGGAGAGCGGGTCGTGCGCGGAGGTCTGGTCGGTGACGATGTCGATCGGTGCGTTACGCGCCAACAGTTCCGGTACCAACTCGGCGGCGTTGCCGAGCACGCCGATCGAGAGCGGACGGCGCGCGTCACGGGCATCGATGGCGAGTTGGAGCGCGTGGTCGAGTGAGTCGGCCTGCACGTCCAGGTAGCGGTGCTCGATCCGCCGGGAGATCGCGCGTGGGTCGCAGTCGATGCAGATCACGACGCCGTCGTTCATCGTCACGGCCAGCGGCTGCGCGCCGCCCATCCCGCCGAGGCCGGCGGTGAGCGTGATCGTCCCGGCCAGCGATCCACCGAAGCGGCTCGCGGCCACCGCGGCGAAAGTCTCATACGTTCCCTGCAAGATGCCCTGCGTACCGATGTAGATCCACGAGCCCGCGGTCATCTGGCCGTACATGATCAGGCCGAGCGCGTCGAGGCGGCGGAACTCCTCCCAGTTCGCCCAGTCGCCGACCAGGTTCGAGTTCGCCAGGATCACCCGCGGCGCCCACTCGTGCGTGCGCATCACGCCGACCGGCTTTCCCGACTGCACCAGCATCGTCTCGTCACCGCGCAGTGTGCGCAGCGTGTGCAGCAGCGCGTCGAACGCGGCCCAGTTGCGCGCCGCCTTTCCGGTGCCGCCGTAGACGACGAGTTCCTCCGGGTGCTCGGCCACCTCGGGATCGAGGTTGTTCTGGAGCATCCGATAGGCCGCCTCCTGCGGCCAGCCGAGGGTGTTCAGGCTGGTGCCGCGCGGGGCGCTCACCATACGCGGACCGCTCATGCGCGTTGCTCGCTTCCTGGAGAAATCCGTCGGACTGGACGCCGCCCGAAGCGTGTCACCCAGTGGTCGTGCCCGGAGCGGAAGGCCCCGAACCCCGAGGTATGTTAAGCAATCATTCAGCCCTCCGGTCAACCGCATGATTTCATTCACCTTGGCCACCCAGCACAATCCCCACAAGGAGCAGCCCATGACCGCAGTCACCACGACGACGGTTCAGCTCGGTCCGGGTGTGATCGGTCATAACGATCTGACCTTCGCCGAGGTCGAGGCGGTCGCCCGGCACGGTGCCCGGGTCGAGCTGACGCCCGCCGCCCTGGCCGCGCTCGGCCGGGGCCGCGCGACCGTCGACAGGCTCGCCGCCGCGCCGACCCCCGCCTACGGGATCTCAACCGGCTTCGGCGCCCTGGCCACCCGGCACATCGACCCCGAACTGCGCGCGGCGCTCCAGCGTTCGCTGATCCGCTCGCACGCCGCCGGGATGGGTCCGCTGGTCGAGACCGAGGTGATCCGGGCGCTGATGCTGCTGCGGCTCAAGACTCTCGCGTCGGGGCACACCGGCGTGCGCCCGATCGTCGCCGAGACCATGGCTGCGCTGCTCAACAGCGGCATCACCCCGGCCGTGCGCGAGTACGGCTCGCTCGGCTGCTCGGGTGATCTGGCCCCGCTCGCGCACGTGGCGCTGGTGCTTATGGGTGAAGGCGAGGTCATCGGCGCGGATGGCAAGCCGACCGAGACCGCCGCCGTCCTGATCGAGCAGGGCATCTCGCCGCTGGTGCTTGAGCCGAAGGAGGGCCTCGCGCTGATCAACGGCACCGACGGCATGCTCGGCATGCTGATCCTCGCGCTGCTCGACTTCAGCCGGCTGCTCAAGGTGGCCGACCTGACCGCCGCGATGAGCGTCGAGGCGCAACTCGGTACCGACCGGGTCTTCCTGCCCGAACTGCACGCCATCCGCCCGCACCCGGGCCAGGCCGCATCCGCCGCGAACCTGCTCGCACTGCTCAAGGACTCCGGCGTCGTGGCTTCGCACCGTGGACCCCAAGGGAGTCCAACAGAGTGTAACCGCGTGCAGGACGCCTATTCACTGCGGTGCGCGCCTCAGGTCGCCGGCGCTGCCCGTGACACGCTCGAACACGCCGCCACCATCGCGAGGCGTGAACTCGACTCGATCATCGACAATCCGGTCGTGCTGCTCGGCGAGGACAGGGTCGAGTCGAACGGCAACTTTCACGGCGCGCCGGTCGCCTTCGCGCTGGACTTCCTGGCCATCGCCGCCGCCGAGGTCGGCTCGATCGCGGAGCGCCGCACCGACCGGATGCTCGACGTGACCCGCTCGCACGGCCTGCCGCCCTTCCTGGCCGATGATCCCGGTGTGGACTCCGGTCTGATGATCGCTCAGTACACCCAAGCCGCCCTGGTGTCCGAGAACAAGCGCCTGGCGAACCCGGCCAGCGTGGACTCGATCCCCTCCTCGGCGATGCAGGAGGATCACGTCTCGATGGGCTGGTCCGCAGCGCGCAAGCTACGCGCCTCGCTCGGCAACCTCGCCCGCATCCTCACCGTCGAGCTGGTGACCGCGGCCCGAGCCCTTGACCTGCGCGCCCCGCTGCAACCCGCCCCGGGCACGGCCGCCGCCGTCGCGGCGCTGCGCCGACGTGCGGTCGGCGGCCCCGGCCCGGACCGCTACCTGTCGGTCGAGCTGCGTGCGGCCGAGGACGCGGTACGCGACGGATCGGTCCTCGCGGCCGTCGAAGAAGCTGTCGGTGCTCTGCGATAAAACGGGAGGTCTGCATGAGTGGTCTTGACCTATCCTGATCGACCAGCTCTTTTGGCCGACGCAGCCCAGAACGGAGGTGACGGACGTGGCGGCGGTGATGCCAGATCCGACCGGGTTCGCCGACGCACGGGCCGACCCCGTGCCGTCTGAGCCGATGAAGTCCGATCCGGTACATGCCGCCCCTGTGCATGCCGACCCCGCGCACACCGACACCGTGCATGCCGACCCAGTGCATGCCGAACCAACAGTGCCCGCAGAACCAACCGTGCATGCCGAACCAATGGTCTCAGTCAGCTCCACCGAGCAGCTGCTCAGCCTGCTCGACGGCCGCCGCCTCTCACCCGCACAGCGCCGGATCGGCCAGTTCCTGATCGAGCACCTGGCCGAGGTGGTCTTCATGTCCAGCGTGGACCTGGCCGAGCGGGTCGGCGTCAGCCAGCCCTCGGTGACCCGCTTCGCCACCGCGCTAGGTTTCTCCGGCTACCCCGCGCTGCGCGACGCGCTCAAGGGCATCGTCCTCGGCTCGGTCGGCGAATCTCCGGAGGAGGTGCGCCGCAACGAGTTCCAGGCCGCCATCGCCGCCGAGCAGGCCAACCTCGAAGCCTTGCAGCGTCTCGTCGCCACGCCGGACCGGCTGGTCGAGACGGGCAGGCTGCTGGCCGGCTCGGTCCCGCTCGTCGTGCTCGGCCTGCGGCTTTCGGCCGCTGCCGCGCATTACTTCGCCTACAGCGCGCAGCGGATCCACCCCGACGTGCGGCTCGTCGCGACCGGCGGGTCGGCCGCGGACGACGTGCTGCTGCAAGCCCGCCAAGCCGGGGCGCGGTGGATGGTCGCCTTCCTGATGCCGCGCTACGCCGAGGAGGCGCTCACCGCGATCGAGCACGCGCGCGATCTCGGCTTCAAAGTGGCGCTGATCACGGACAATCCGCTGGTGCCCTTCGCCGGTTCAGCGGACGTGCTGCTGCCGGCCGGCGTGGGCTCCCGCCTGGTCTTCGACTCGCACGCTGCGCCGATCGTGCTCGCGTCCCTACTCATCCAGGCCATCGCCGACGCGGCGCCCGAGCGCACTCAGGCCCGGCTCGAAGCGCACGAGTCGCTCAGCGAGACAAGGGGCTACTACCGCTCCTGACCACCTCGCAGTAACCGCTTGATCACCCTGCACGCCTGCGCAAACAGAAGTCTCACGCCTCAGCGGCGCGCACAACGCATCAACGCCCCCGTCTCGCTGTCACACCGCGTCAGATTCGCTAGGCTCCAAACGCTTCAAGTTCAAGCCCTGAGAGTCCCCGGCGCGCGTGGAGGTTCTGGCAAATGTCGGTCGAGTCGCAAGCGCCTGAAACCGCGGCGCCCGAAGCGGCCATTGGGCTGAACGGTGCGCGCCTGTGGTTCGCTGCCCTCATCCGTGCGCTGTTCATCATCCTGCTGACGCTGGCGATTCTCGTGGCGCTCGGCTACGCGGGCGACGTTGCGCTGCATCGCACCACGCGTACAAGCCATTCGACCGCGACGTACCCGCACATATACCAGGTTGAAGTCATCGTCGACGGCGACGGTTCAGTGGCTGTCACCGGCACGCCGAGCACTGATCACCGGGTCACTCTCGACGAATCCGACAACGCGACCATCTTCGGCAACCCGCAGCGTGCTGTCAGCGTGATCGGCGGCACCTTGTTCGTTGCGGTGCGTTGCCCCGACTCGCTCTGCACAGCGAGTCTCGCCCTTTCCGTATCCCCGGACGCCAACATCAACATACGCGTCGGTAACGCATTGCGACTGGACGACGCCACCGTCACCGTCAAGAACCTGAGTGGGCCGGTCAATCTGTCCGCATGGCCTGCCAAAGTCACCATCGCAAACTCAACTTCGCTGGTGACCGGCATGGTCGCGGGCTCGCTCGACTGCGGCGTACCGGCAGTCTGCATAGTCCAGGTCCCAGCCGGACCATCCCTGAGCTGACTACCTCCGAGCTGATAGCCCCCAAGCTGACAGCCCCTTAACCGATCGCCTGAGCTGAACCATCCCCCCCGGGCTAAGCCCTCACCTCACCAACCGGAAACCCATCCGCATCAAGCAGCACGCCGCCCACGACCTCCGCGAGCAGCACAGCCGCCTTACGCATCCGGTCGACCAAAGCGGCCGTCTCCGTTCGTGCCGCCTGCCTGTCGCAGCTGAACCGATAGACGGTGTGCGGCCAACTGTCGTCGGCCCGCCCCCGCAACGCGTACGGCATGAACTCGTCGTCGCCGAACGGCTGCACTCTGATTTCCAGCTGACCCGTTCGGTCCAGGCAGTAGTCGTTCGCAGCCAACGCCCCGTTTCTGGCCAGGTCTGGGATCGCCAACCCGAGCACCGAACGCAGCACCGGCCATGGCAGTGCTTCGTTCCCGTACACGCAGTACACGGTGTCCTCGGGTTCTGCGACGTACGGTGGGCAACCTGGTAGCCGCGCAGCACCGCCGAGCAGCCGGGCCAGTCCCGTCACCAGCGACCACGCCAGCGCTTCCGGTCCGGTCGGAACATCATGCGAATACCGCCGCTGGCGGTGAGCCGCGTGGCGGCCGCCCGGGATCCGCACCCGCCGCCGCGGTGCCTCGGCCACGTACCCGGCGGACCAACCAGTCGGCAACTCGGTCTGCGCGGTCAGGCTCGGGTCGAGATGAAACGGACCGTGCCAGCGCACCCCGTCCGCGACGTGCAGCACGTCCTGTTCGTCCCTGGTCGGCATCGGATTCCACC
>NZ_DASYZI010000333.1:0-15961 GCF_035946395.1 Actinocrinis sp. | reverse complement strand
GCCGGGGTCGTGGTGACCGTGTAGCCCTCGGTCTTGTTGGCCGCGAGCGCGAAGTCGTTGGTGAACGTGGTGCCCAGGTCGACCGACGAGGTGGCCGTGCCGATGAGCACCTCCATCGCGAGCACGGTCTTCGGCCCGCCCGCGGGCATGACGCCGTCCGGCAGGAACTGGCCCTTGTCCTGGGTCAGCGCGGTGACGTAGTCGGCCTTGGACACCAGCGTGTTCTGGACGTAGGACTGCGGGAGCTTGTCGGCGATGTCCGCGGCGGTGTGCGTGTTGATCCAGTGCATCGTGTCGACGAGCGCGTTGACGACCTTCTGCACGGTCGCCTTGTTCGCGTTCACCCAGTCGGTGCGGGCCAGCACGCCAGCAGCCGGCCAGGCGCCGCCGAGCGCCTGCGTCGCACCGGTGGTCGTGGCCAGGTCGATCGCCGAATAGGCGATGCCCTTCTTCTCCATCGCGGTGACAGTGGGCTGAGTCGTCATCACGCACTGCGCCGAGCCGCCCTGGATCGCGGCGATGGCGGTCGCGCCCGCGCCGACCGCGAGCCGGTGGAAGTCGGCGGACTTGACGCCCTTCTGCGCGGCCAGGAACTTGGTCAGCGAGTCGGTGCCCGAACCCAGGTCGGTGACGCCGAGGGTCTTCCCGGCGAAGTCGGCGGCGGAGTGCACGCCGCTGTTCGTGGCGCACATCTCGCGCTCCCCCGGCGCCCCGGAGAGCTGGACGATGTCCTCCACCGCCTTGCCCTTGGTCTGGAAGTCGATGGTGTGGTTGTACCAGGCTCCTGCCATGTCCACCTGGCCGGAGGCCATCGCGTCCTCGGCGCCCACGCCGCCGTCCACCTCGGTGCTCAGCTGCACGTTGACGCCGTACTTCTGGTAGTAGCCGAGTTGCTGCGCGAGCTCGTACGGCAGGTAGATCTGCTTGTCGATGCCGCCGACCATGAGCGTCACCGTGGGCAGATTCCCACCCCCGCCACCCGGACCGGCCGCCTGACTCGTGCCGCTGTTGCTGGCACACGCGCTCGCCGCGCCGAAGGCGAGCGCGCCCGCGATCGACGCTGACAGGGTTCGCTTGAACATCCCTGGTCACGTTCCTTTCATTCCCTGAGCCGGTTTTCGAGCCGGAAGTGGTGCGGTGTGGACGAAGTGGACGAATGGCGTGCACGGATGGTGCGGACGAATGGCGTGCACGGATGGTGCGGACGGATGGTGCGGACGGATGGTGTGGATGCGGGGGAAGCGGACGGCTAGATGCCCGAGACCTCGGACGGCGACGGCGGGCGCCAGGACAGCAGTCGGCGCTCAAGCAGGGTGAGCAGGAATTCCGCGACGAGCGTGATGACCGCGATCACGAGCATCCCGGCGAACACGCCGTCCGGGTCGAGGCTGTTCTGCGCGGTGCGGATGACCAGGCCGACGCCGTGCTGCGCGCCGAGCACCTCGCCGACCAGGGCGCCGACGATGGCGAAGCCGAAGGCGGTGTGCAGGCTGGCGATGATCCAGGTGAGCGCGGACGGCACCGTGACGTGCCGGACGACGTGCCACGGCGAGGCTCCCAGCACCCTGACGTTCGCCAGGATGTTGCGGTCCACCTCGCGAACGCCCTGGAAGGCGTTGAAGAAGACCACGAAGAACACCAGCACCGCGGACAGCAGGATCTTCGGCGTGGTGCCGACGCCGAAGGCCACGATGAAGATCGAGCCGAGCACGATGCGCGGAATGGCGTTCACGATCTTGATGTACGGGCCCAGCACCTCGGACAGGAACCGGTTCTGCCCGAGCGTGACGCCGAGCACGATGCCCGCCGCCGCGCCGATGCCGAACCCGGACACCGCCTCCTGGAGCGTGGTCTCGATATCGATCCAGAAGGACCCGAACTCGGTGCCGTGCTCGAACAGGTCGATCGTGCGCTTCCAGATCCCGGACGGCTGGCCGTAGAAGAAGGGATCGACGATCTTCCAGGTCGTGAAGGCCTGCCAGCCGCCGATCACCAGCGCCGCGAAGCCGAAGCGGCCGATCCACAACCAGAGCAGACGCCTGCGACGAGCGCGCTTCGCCGCCGCGGCGGTCGACTCGTCGGCCACCGTAGCGACGTCGGCAGAACCGCCCGGCCCGCCGATAACCGCCGCGGACACTGCTCCCAAACTCACAGCACCTGGATTCACAGCACCCGGGCTCACAGCACTCAGATTCGCAGCACTCGGATTCGCCGTGCCCGCGCTCACAGCACTCGGATTCGCTGTGCCCTGACTCACTGGCCTCGGCTCCATTCCAGCGCTCATGCGTTCACTCCTGCGGTGCGTGCGTAGGCGCGCTCCACCTCCTCGCGGAGCGACTGCCAGATCCGTTGCTGTATTTCGAGGAAGCGCGGCTCGTAGCGCAGGTCCTGCACGGCTCCGCGCGGACGCGGCAGGTCCACGTCGTAGACTGCCTTCACCGAACCGGGGCCCGAGGTCATCACCACGACCCGGTCGGCCAGCGCCACGGCCTCGTCCAGGTCGTGGGTGATGAAGAGCACTGACGGCCGCAGCTGCTCCCACAGGCCGAGCAGCTCGGTCTGCATGATCGCCTTCGTCTGCACGTCCAGGGCGCCGAACGGCTCGTCCATCAGCAGGATCTTCGGCTCGTTGATCAGCGCCGCGGCCATCGCCACCCGCTTGCGCATGCCGCCGGACAGCTGGTGCGGATGGTGGTCCTCGAACCCTGCCAGGCCGACCCGGCGCAGCCAGTCGCGGGCCAGCTCGCGGGCCCGCGCTTTCGCCATACCGCGGAACACCGGGCCCAGCTCCACATTGCCGAGCACGGTCTTCCACGGCAGCAGCGCGTCGGTCTGGAACATGAAGCTGATGCCGTCGGTGACGCCGCGCACCTGCCTGCCGCCGACCCTGACCACGCCCTCGCTGGGGCGGTCGAGCCCGGAGACCATGCTCAGCGTCGTCGACTTGCCGCAGCCGGTCGGCCCGACGATCGCGCAGAACCGCCCCGGCTCGACGGTGAAGGTCACGTCGTGCAGCGCGGTGAAGGCGTCACCCTTCGGAGTCAGGAACCGTTTGGTCAGTCCCACGACCTCGATCCGGGAGTCCTCCTCACCGACGCGATCGGTGACGGGTCGCCCGGTCGCGAGCGGATTGCCTGAAGCCATCGTTGCGTTCCCCTGCTCCTCGGCCGTCGGGTTGTCGGAGCAGGACGCTATGCGCGCCTCACTATTACGTCGCTGTTTCGCGCACATCCCGCGTTGATCGCGTTTCCGCAGGTTTTGCGCGTTTAGCTCACGACATGAAGCCGGTTACAGCCAGAGATTGGGCAGCGGGCAGGGCCGCGGATAACAGGAGCATCACGTTCGGTTTCCGGTCGCCGCATCCGGTACCCGGCGCCCTTGTCGCGCTGTGCATTCCTCGTGACAATCGGGCAAATGCGGCGTTCACACATGCGCAGGCTCTCCACCCAGATCCTCGCCAGCCAGATCGTGATCCTGGTGGCGGTGGTGCTGGGCGGATTCGCGCTGTTCGGAGCCCAGCAGCACGCGCAGCTCGACGTGCAGTACGAACAGCGGGCCGCGTCCATCGCGCAGACGGTCGCGGGCATCCCGGAGGTCGGCAGGTGTCTGGAGACGGAGGGCGGCGCCTGCGGGGACAGCATCCAGCAGATCGCGACGCGCGTGCAGAGCGAGACCGGTGCCTCGTACGTCGTGGTGATCGACATGCACCGGGTGCGGCACTCGCATCCGATCGCGGCGCTGATCGGGCAGCAGGTGTCCGAGCCGATCGTCACCGTCGACGGCACGACGCACATACGTATCGACGACGGGGCCACCGGCCGGTCGGCCAACGCGCGGGCACCGCTGTACGGACCGGACGGCGTGATGGTCGGCGAGGTGTCCGCGGGCCTGCGGGAGAGCAGCGTCAGCGACGCCCTGCGTCGGGCGCTGCCCGCCGACGCGGTCTGGTTCGCCATCGCGCTGGCCGCCGGGGCGGTGGCGTCGTGGCTGCTGGCGTACCGGCTCAAGCGGCGCACGTTCGGCCTCGAACTCGACGAGATCGCCAAGCTGTTGCAGGAGCGCGAGGCCACTCTGCACGGGATCCGGGAAGGCGTCATCGCCTTCGACCGGTCGGGCCGGGTGACGATGATCAACGACGAGGCCCGCCGGCTGCTCAGCCTCGGCGCCGCGAGCGTCGGCGGCCAACTGGAGGAACTGGTCGCCCCAGGCCGACTGCGCGACGTGTTGTCCGGCGAGGTCATCGGCCAAGACGAGGTCGTGCTCACCGACGACTACTGCCTGACCGTCAACCGCATGCCGGTCTCGCTGGCCGGCCGCCCGCACGGCGCCGTGGTCACGTTGCGCGACCGCACCGAGCTCTCCGGCCTGCTGCGCGAGCTCGACAGCGTCAGAGGCCTGACGGACGCGTTGCGCGCGCAGCAGCACGAGTTCTCCAACCGCATGCACACCGTCGCGGGTCTGCTGGAGCTGGGCGAGCCGGACGAGGCGCTGCGTTACCTGACCGATCTGCACGGCGCCGAGGCCGAATTCGCCGAGTCGGTGCGCTCACGGATCGCCTCCCCGCTCATCGTGGGCCTGATCCTGGGCAAGGCGGCCGTGGCCGGCGAGCGTGGTATCGCGCTCGAACTGAGCGACGACACCTGGCTCGGCGACGCCCCGCAGAAGGCGCAGGCGCTGGCCACGATCCTCGGCAACCTGATCGACAACGCCTTCGACGCGCTCGCCGAGGAGGGCACGGCGGCCGGCTCAGGCCGGGTGCTGGTGGCGCTGGTCGAGAACGAGGACGGGATCACGATCCGCGTCGCCGACAACGGTCCCGGCATCCCGCCGGGCTGTGCGCACTCGATCTTCGTGGACGGATTCACGACGAAGCCCAGGACCGGTTCGCTGCGCCGCGGGCTCGGCTTGGCCCTGGTGCACCGATTGGTGCAGCGCCTCGGCGGGGAGATCCGCGTGTCGGAGGGCTCTGGCGCGGAATTCACCGTCCAGCTCCCGAAGACACCAGTCGACACGCCGTTCGCCGTCGCAGAAGCGGTGGCCCGATGACCGCCGTGAACGCCGTGCACCCCGCGCCGATCAGAACATTGATCGTCGACGACGACTACCGCGTGGCGAAGATCCACGCGGCGTACGTCGCGAGGATCGAAGGCTTCGAAACGGTCGGATCGGCGCACTCCGCCACCGGAGCGCTTGAGGCGGTCGACCGGCTGCACCCCGACCTGGTGCTGATGGACGTCTACCTCCCCGACGGCGACGGCCTCGGCGTGGTGCGCAAGCTGATGGAGCGCGACGAGCACCCGGACTGCGTGGTGATCACCGCGGCGCGCGACGTCAGTACCGTGCGCACCGCGATGCAGTTGGGCGCCGTGCACTACCTGGTCAAGCCGTTCGGCTTCGCGGCGCTGCGCGACCGGCTCGCCTCCTACCGCGATCTGCGGCTGCGCATGGAAGCGCTCGAAGACCAGGCGGATCAGTCCGAGGTCGACGCGCTGTTCGGCCTGCTGCGCGGCCCGGCCACGCTGCCGGCGTCCCCGGCGAAGGGCCATTCGGCGCCGACGCTGGAGCTGATCCGCGACGCCGTGCGGTCCGCGCCGAGCGCGGTGTCAGCGGCCGAAGTCGCCGAACAGGTCGGCGTGAGCCGGGCCACCGCGCAGCGCTATCTCAGTTATCTGGCTCAGCACGGCATCGTACGGTTGCAGCTGCGGTACGGCGCGACCGGCCGCCCAGAGCACCGATACAGCCCCGCCAGCCCGGCACGCTGACCAGTACCCTGATCGGCAGCCTAACCAGCACTCTGACCAGCGCTCTGACCAGCACTCCGATCGGCGCTCCAATCCGCGCTCTGACCGCCGCCAGGCCTCGACCTCGTCAGCATCGACATCAGCGGCAGTGCCCGCGTCAGCGCCCGCATTCAGCTCGCGGGCAGCAGTGCGAGCTGCTGCTGCGCCCACGTGTAAGCGTCGGCGACGTCGGCCGTGTTCGAACGCATCACGCTGATGCTCACCTCGTAGTCGCCCTTCCAGGCCAGCACCCAGATGGTCTCGTTCTGCAACGGGTCGCTCGTGTTGACCGGCGACGCGAGACAGACCGAGTCGGGCACGGCGGCGTCGGTGCAGTCGCGATCGGCCGAGGCGTTGAGGCCGTGTTCGAGCATTGCGGTGGCTTGCGCATCCGCGGGTTTGCCGTACTTGAGCAACACCGCGTCAGCAGTGGCCCCATCAGAAGCCGTCCACGAGCGGTGTTCGGCGTTCTCAAGACCGACAGCGCCGAGCCACTTGGAGAACGCGGTGCTCGAACCCGATTCGTACTGCGCGGCATAACCCAGAGCATCGAGGCTCCGGCCGGTGTGGTACGACGACCCGGTGGTATCGCTGGCCCCGGCAGGAAGCGGCAGCAGGCAGTCGTCGGCGCTCGGGCAGCTCCCCTGTTGCGCGGCGGGAAGGGCGGGGGCGTTCAGTGGGAACAGACCCATGGGCACGGTGTTCACGGTGCGGCTGACCTGGTCGAGCTGGGACCGGGCCCAGCTGTTCGCGGTGCCGGTGTCGAGGGAGCCGTAGAAGAACATCCAGCCCTCCGCGATGACGTTCCCGAAGGTCTGCGTGAAGTAGACCTCGTAGAAACCGTTCGAGTCCGGCTTGGTGGATTGCCACGCCTGGGCCGAGGACTCGTGCGGAATGCTGTAGCCGGTCCCGGTCTCCCCGCTGGCACTCCAGTCGGGTTCCCCGAAGTTGCTGCTGGTCAACGCATTGGCACCGGTCGTGGTGATCGTCTGGACCAGATAGATGTCCGCCTGCTCGGTCGCGTCGCCGTTGGCCCAGTCCTGGTGGGCGATGCCCGTCACGCCGTCGGTGCTGAAGTTGGACAGCACCTGCTGCTGCACGGACTGCTTCTTGTCCCAGAAGAGATGGACGTACTGGCTCGCGCTGAGCGTGCCGGAGCTGATCCAGTTGCCGTCGTTCGGCGCCTGCCAGTGCTCCGTGCCACTTGGCATCGCCATCAGGCAGGAGCTGAGCTGGCCGCAGGCGACCTGCTGGTTGCCCGGGGCGACGTCGGCCGGATCGGCGGCGGCGGGCGGCGCCGTGCGCAAAGACGCCAGTTCGGTGCCGGCCCAGTTTTCGAGATCGTCCGCGCTGAACTGATTCGGGCTGGAATAGGTGACGTCGAGCATGAAGTTCCCGACCACGGTCGAGTAAGCCGCCCCGACATTGCCCAGGGAGTCAATCTTGGTCCCGGCGTGCGCCTTGTTCGCAGAATCCCCGGGGATGGCGACCGACTGGCCCGGATAAGCGGCCAGAATCTCGGCGGCGCGGGTCACATTCCACGCCCGCGCGCCTTTCTGGGTGTCGAACTGGAGAAGTATGAGGTCGACGTTGTTGCCGTCGGCGGCGTTCCAGTCGGTATGGATGATCTTGTGCAGGCCGTCCCCGGTCAGCAGGGACGCCGTGTTCGCGCTCACCCCCGGCACGTTGCCGGTGATGTCGCTCGCGTAGAGCTGCACGCTCGGCGCGTCCTGCTGCTCCCACGAATCGGTACTGGTGAGCCGGTTTGCGCCGGATGGGGGCTTGATCAGGCACGTCGCCAGTATCGTGGGCTGACACTGCACCTTCGCGACGACCGAGTTGCCGGACCGGCCGGGCCAGAGCACGACTATGCCGACCGCCACCAAGGCGAGCGCCGCCACGATCGCAGTCACGGTCCACAGGACACGCTTGCGGTTGAACTTGCGCTTCGCCGGGGCAGGCTGGGGAGCAGGCCCATATGGGCCATACGGAGCCGGAATGCCATATCCGGGATATCCCGGATACGCCGGATACCCCTGACCAGGCTGAACGGGCTGCCCTTGCTGCGCGGCCTGCCCCGGCTGAGCCGGATAACCAGGCTGAACGGGGTAACCGGGATAACTCTGCCCCGGATATCCCTGACCAGGCTGCCCAGGATATCCCTGGCCCGTATATCCCTGCCCCGGGTACCCCTGATTCGGATACCCCTGACCAGGATATGCCTGACCGGGATTTGGCTGACCCGGGTATGGCTGAGCAGGGTACGCCTGGCCGGGATAGGGCTGACCCCACGCGGGGGCAGGGGCACCAGGCTGCGGCGCGTACTGTGACGGCTGCGGCAACGTCGGCTGTGAAAGCGGCGGCTGTGAAAGCGGCGGCTGCGGCACGACCGGCGTAGTGGGCGCCACGGCAGGGGTTGGAGCCGGGACCGGATCCACGGGAGCAAACTGCGTCGTCGCCGGTTCGACCGCTGGTTCCGCCGACTGCGCGACCGGGCTCACGGGCTGCGCCGCGGTTTCGACCGGTACCGGCTGCGTCATCGGTTCCAGTGACTGCACCGCAGTTTCCACCGGTTCAGGCAGCGCCACCTGGTCCGTCGGCTGCGGCACGGCGTTCCCAGTCGCCTCGGCCGCGTCCTGCACCGACGACTCCGCAGCGGATTCCAGCTCCAGCTCAAGCTCCGGTTCTGATGCCGGTGCCGGTACAGCCGGTGTCGGTACAGCTGGTGGCGCGTCCGTTGGCTCCAACTCTGACATACTTCGTCCCCCTCGTCCGAGCCATGGCGCCACGACGATGCGCCCGAGACTTCTGCGCATGATATACGGCGGCGATCAGCTTGCCACAACGCTTGACGATCCCAGCCCTTGCCCCAATTCGAGAGTACCAGCCAGGGCCGAAACCGGAAGAAAAGCGGTTGTCACCGACACTCAGGACACGAAAAGCTCGGCGGGTGCAGATGCATCCCGACCAGCTGACCGTACCCTCGCAGACGGTGCGTGCGCTGATAGATCATCAGTTCCCTGCATGGCGGCAGCTGCCAATCACCGCCGTAGCGTCGCAGGGAACGGTGAACGCCGTGTTTCGTATCGGCGACCACCTCGCAGCTCGTTTTCCACTGCGCGACGGTGAGGCCGAAACGGTACGGCGCCAGCTTGCGACTGAAGCGGATGCCGCCCGCGAGTTGACCGGACGCACCCGCTTTCCGACGCCCACGCACGTCGCGCTCGGCGAGCCCGGATTCGGCTACCCGCTCCCCTGGTCCGTGCAGACCTGGCTCCCAGGCACTTCGGCCGACGAGGACGACCCGGCGCAGTCGACGAGCTTCGCGCACGATTTAGCCGACTTCATTGCCGACGTCCGTGCGCTGGACACCCGCGGACGCACGTTCCGTAGCCTGGCCCGAGGCGGACGCGGCGGCGAACTCACGGCGCATGACGACTGGATGGAAACCTGTTTCAAACACACCGAACCATTGCTGCCCGACCTCGACGTCAACGCCGACCTCAACACCAGACTCGACATCAACATCGCCCGCCTACGGCAGCTGTGGACGGCCTTCCAACAGCTGCCGCGCGGCACCGACGCCGACGTGATGACCCACGGCGACCTGATTCCCGGCAACATACTGGTCGCCCGCGGACGTCTGGCCGGAGTGCTGGACGTCGGCGGACTCGGACCCGCCGACCCGGCGTTGGACTTGGTCGGCGCCTGGCACCTGCTGGATGCCGACCCGCGCCGGGTGCTGCGCGGGCTGCTGGAGTGCGACGACTTGCAATGGCAGCGCGGAAAGGCGTGGGCTTTCGAGCAGGCGATGGGCGCGTTCTGGTACTACCGCGACAGCAACCCGGCGATGAGCCGGATGGGCCGGCGAACGCTCGAACGCATCATCCGCGACGAACCACCCGGCTAGCGCAACGGCGCTGCGACACTACGGCACGAACCTGCCTGGCCTGCCGCGCCCAACCTCACCCGACTTCACCCGACCTAGCCGCGCCTGGCACGGCCCACCCTCAACGGATTACAGAAGGATCATCACACCAGGTCAATCAGGACCTTGCCGACGGCGCCCTCCTGCACAGCGCGGTGTGCATCGGCGGTGCGCTCAAGCGGGAAGTGGTGCAACGGCAGACCCGCTTCCACCCCGACGCGCAGCGCTCCAGCCGCGACCGCCGCCGACACGTCGGCGACTGCGGCGTCCTTCTGGGACACAGTCACCGTGTAGACGAGCAGTCCGTGCCAGGCAAGGTTGTTCAGCATGGCTTCCCACACCGGCAGCGTCAGCGGTTCACCTGGGTCCGTTATGGCGTAGTACGCGACCGTGCCGCCCGGTGCGAGAACAGCAGCGTCCAGCGAGACGTTGGTTCCCGGCGCGACCTCCACGACCAGTTCCACTCCATCGGGCGCGAACGCGCGGACCTGCGCGGCGGCGTCCTCGTCGCGGTAGTTGACCACGTGCTGCGCCCCGGCCGCCGCAGCCAGCGCCGCCTTCTCGGGTCCGCTGACCGTCGTGGCGACCCGCGCGCCCGCCCAACGGGCCAGCTGGATCGTGGCGTTGCCCACCGCGCCCGCTCCGCCCGCGACGAGCACGGTACGCCCGTCGAGTGATCCGGGCGCGAGCCGAGTGGGTCCATCAGCCGCCAGGGTCAGCGCCCGATGCGCGGTCAGCGCGGGGATGCCCAGGCTTGCTCCGAGAGCGAAGCTCACCCCGTCCGGCAACGCCACAGCCTGCCGGTCCGCAATGACCAGGTAGTCCTGTGCCGTGCCGCCGGGACGTTGCCAGGCAGCCTCCCAGATCCACACCCGCTCGCCGATCCGCCCGGCATCGACCCCCGGCCCGACCGCGTCGATCACCCCGGCGCCGTCCTGGTTGGGTACCTGGGCCTCCTTCAGCGCACCGCCACGTACGCCCTGACGCGCCTTCCAGTCGGTCGGATTGACCCCGGAAACGTGCACACGCACCCGCACCTCGCCTGCGCCGGGCTCCGGAACCGGCCGCTCGACCAGCGTCAATACCTCAGGGTCACCATGCGCGGTGTATTCAATCGCTCTCATACGGGGTGACAAGACCGGCACCGCACCGGCTATTCCCCACGGATCTGCTCGATGACGTGCCAGAACACGCGCACGACGGATGAAGTCACCGTCCAGCGTCGACAAGCAGCATGCCGAGCGAGCGATGAGCCGGGCAGCAGACCCATTCCCTCATCCCTGCCACTCGCCACCACGACCGCGCCCACCTCGCCCCGCCCCGCCTAACCGCACCCAACCCACCCCATCCCACCTCGAAACTTTCACCCAAGCCACAGTGCCATACCGCAATCCCACCACCCTCTCCCTGGTGACGCACCATCCCCCTTCCGCACCCTCACGCGGACGATGATCCGACGTTGACTCGCCACCCCCACTGCGTAGCTTCAATGCGCGATTCACCACGCCCTACACAGCACGCCCTACGCAGGAGGAACCTTGCCGTCTCCGCACGCGCCACGCAGCGGCCATCGTCGTCTCCAGCCCTTCGCCGCAATAGCACTGGGCCTAGCCGCCGTCGCCGCCACCCCGACGGCCGCGAGCGCCGCCGCTACCCCCACCCAAACAAATCCGAGCTCTACAACCTCCACAACATCCACGACCCCTGTGCCCTCTGCGACACGCTTCCTCGTGCGGCCACCAGACTCCGCCGCACTCACCCAAATTGGTGAACTCGCCAAGTCCGGTGACTTCTCCGACGCGCTACTCCTGGCGAAGATGATCACCACACCGCAGGCCGCCTGGTTCACCGGCGGAACGCCCACGCAGGTCACACAGCAAGTCCGCACCACGATGGTCCAAGCCGCATTCGAACACGCCGTGCCCGTGATCGTCGCGTACGACATCCCTGGCCGCGACTGCGCGCAGTACTCCGCAGGCGGAGCTCTCTCCCAAGCGGATTACCAGGCTTGGATCGACGCGCTCGCCACCGGAATCGGGCACGCTCGCGCCCTCGTCCTAGTCGAGCCCGACGGACTGGGCAACATGCCCTCGGACTGCCACCTGCCCACCTCCGTGTACCCGTTCACCGACGCCGAGCGCATCGCAGAGATCAACTACGCAGTCAGCTCCCTGACGCAGAACCCGAACGCGAGCGTCTACCTCGACGGCACGCACAGCGCATGGCAGTCGGTCGGCACGATGAGCCAGCGCCTGCTCGAAGGCGGAGTCCAGCAGGCCCGCGGCTTCTACCTGAACGTCTCGAACTACCAGCCGACCCCGGAGCTGATCGACTACGGCACCTGGATCTCCGACTGCATCGCCATGGTCACCGACCCGTCGAGCTGGGCCTACGGCCTGCCAGCCGACTGCGCGAGCCAGTACTACCCCGCGACGCAGGGTGATTTCAGCACCTGGGGCCTGACGACGAAGTGGTACGCCGACAACATGGGCAGCGCCGCCGCGACCACGCACTTCGTGATCGACACCAGCCGCAACGGCCAGGGTCCGAACAACATGCAGGCCTACGCCGCCGCGCCCTACAACCAGTCGAGTGCCGTCGTCTCGAAACTCGCGTCCGGCAACTGGTGCAACCCGCCCGCATCAGGCCTCGGACTGAGGCCCACCTCCGACACCGGTGTCCCGCTCCTCGACGCCTACCTCTGGGTCAAGGTCCCCGGCGAATCCGACGGCCAATGCGACGCGGCCGGCGGCGTGCGCGCATGGGACTACACGGCGTACGCCCAACCCACCTGGCCCACCGACCCCGCCGCTCAGCAGCTCTTCGACCCGCTGTGGGGCCTCAACGACCCGGCCGCAGGCGCCTGGTTTTCGCAGCAGGCACTCCAGCTAGCCCAAAACGCCCAGCCCCCGCTGCACTAGTAGCGTGTCGCTGCTTAGTTCTGGTGTGTGTGGTTGAGAGGCTGGTGCTTGGCAGATCCCTGTGTCTGTCGGACAAGGACGTTTGTCATGCCCTCGCAGAAGAAGCGGCCGGTCACCTTGACCGCGCAGGATCGTGAAGACCTGGTTCGGGTGACCACCACGGGTGTGCGGCCGGCGTCGATGATCATGCGGGCGCGGGTGCTGCTCGCGCTGGACACCTCGGTGGGCGAGGTCGATCCCAAGGAGGTCATCGCCGCCCGGCTCGGTGTCTCGGGTGAGACGCTGCGGCTGGTCGCCAAGCGTTTCGCTGAAACCAGTGGCGACGTGCACGCCACGATCGCGCGCAAGCAGCGTGACCTGCCGCCGGTGCCCTCGCCGGTGACCGGTCAGGTCGAAGCACGGCTGATCGCGCTTGCCTGCTCCAGTCCGCCGCCCGGCCATGCCCGGTGGAGCCTGCGGCTGCTGGAGAAGCACGCCGCGCTGGCCGAGGACCTGCCCGACCTGGACCATTCCACCATCGGAAGGGTGTTAAAAAAACGAGGCTGCGTCCTCATCTGAAAAAGTGCTGGAACATCCCGCCGCGGGCGAACGCGCAGTTCGCCGCCCGCATGGAGGACGTGCTCGCCGTCTATGCCCGGCCCCACGATCCCGCCCGCCCGGTGGTGTGCATGGACGAGAAGCCCTTTCAGCTCCTTGATCATGCCCGTGACCCGCGCCCCGCCCGGCCCGGTCACGACGCCCACCAGGACAGCGAGTACGTGCGCTGCGGCACCTGCTCGATTTTCGTGTGGGTCGAGCCCCTGCGCGGGTGGCGCCGCGTCCACGCCCTCACCCGGCGAACCATGATCGACTGGGCTGGGCAGGTCAAAGAACTACTGACCGTTGACTATCCCGACGCCGAGACCGTGGTGCTGGTCATGGACAACCTCAACACCCACGGCATCGCCTCCCTGTACGAGGCGTTCGAACCCGGCGAGGCCTTCGCGCTGGCCCAACGCTTGGAGATCCATCACACCCCGAAACATGGCTCCTGGCCCAACATCGCCGAGATCGAGCTGTCCGCCCTCACCCGCCAATGCCTCGACCGCCGCATCAGTAACCTGACGGCCCTCAACACCGAACTCGCCGCGTGGCAGCACGCCACCAACACCGACCAACGCCAAGTCACCTGGCACTTCACCACCAACGACGCCCGCATCAAACTCCGCCACCTATACCCCACAAGTTAGCGGCAACAATCTACTACGCGTTTGGGCCGGGATTGCTTGGCGTGCCGCCGGGCGATCGGGTCGCGGTGCCATCGCAGTGCGGTGTCCGGACGCACGACCAGGTGTAAGCGCCCCAACACGCGTCTGGGCAGATGGTGTGGCAGTGCCGCGGGCAGTGCTCGATCGCTCGGAGTGAACCATACTGTGCCTGGACTGAGTTGCCGCTGAGGGACGGCGGGCTGATGCCGTGGTGCAAGGATTTCAGCATCCTTATCTCGATCGCTCATCGGGCAGCAGCCGCAGCAAAGCGAAGGCGTTCGTCACTGCGAGATAAGCCGGCCTCAGCAGCACGACCGATCACCATGGCACGACGCTGGCCGCAGGATCCTGACGTTTCACAGTGCGCCACCCTGCGCAACCCCGATCCGACGACCAGAACAACCCCTGAACAGCACGGATGAGGTTATCGGCAAGCGCAACGACCCTGGAGGTTAATTGATTGTCGCAGCTTGGATGCGTATCAGTCGGCTGGTGTGGGTGTGGTCGAGTGGCTGGTGGGTGAAGTAGGCGTCGAGTCGGGTGATGTTGATCGCGGTGGCGCCGAGGTAGTGTTCGAGCTGGACTTTCTTGCGTCCGTGGTGGCGGGCTTTGCGCAGGCCGATGCTGTTGGCTGCTTGGTTCATGGTGCCTTCGATGCCGGCCCGGCGCTGGTAGAGCTGCCGCCACCCCGTTGAGTTCTGGATGGCGCGGGTGGCCTTTTGCAGTTCGTGGATCTCGCGGGGGTAAACAGTGATGCCGCGGCGGCGGGTCTTGCTGCTGGTGCACTCCGGCTGAACGTCGCAGGTCCAGCAGGCGCGCTGCGGGAAGGCGATGTGGATCTTCTCGACGCCGTCGTGAACCCGCGGGTTCCAGTGCACCGAGGTTTGGCCCTAGGGGCAGGTGGCGGTGCGGGTGTCGTCATCGATGACGAAGTCATCGCGGCTGTAGCCGTTGCGGGTCTTGGCCTGGCGGGAGCTGTCGCCGAGCAGCGGGGTGATCATCGAGATGCCGTGCTCGCGGCGGGCGGCGGCCAGAGTGGGCATCGAGGGGTAGCCGGAGTCCAGGTAGTGCTCGGCCGGGGCCAGGCCCCGCTCGGCAAGCGCTTGATGGATCAGCACGGTCGCGCTGTTGTCGGGTGTGGTGCCCGGCGTGGTCAGCACGTTCGTGACCAGGTTCGGTGTGCCAGCCCCGTCAGGATCCTCACACGTCTCGGTCAAGTGCAGCTTGTAGCCGAGCCAGAACAGGTCCTTGCCTTTCGCGGCCCAGCGCGCGTCGGGGTCGTGCGGGCTGGCCAGGCGCAGTGGGGCCGGCGGCACTCCGTCCTTCTCGGTGCGCCGCCGCATCACCTCGCTCCCGTCCTCGGCCGTCTCGATCAGGTAGTTCTGCCGCAGGACCGTGCACAGAAGCGCGACCTGGGGCAGTTCCCGCAGCCAGGGCCGGTGTTTTTGGGCGAACAGCGCAGTCACCAGGTCGCGCCCGTCACGGCCGAACTGCACGGCCAGCGCGTCGCGCTCGGCTTTGGCGCGCGGCCGGTTCCAGTCGCACGCCCGCGGCCCGTACCGCTTCGCCCAGAGGTTTAGATCCACTGTCTGTGCCAGGAAGTCCGGGGCCACCGCGGCCAGCGCCTCGGCCAACGCGCGCACCGTTTCCCCGGCCAACTCCGCGTGTGTCAGGTCACGCACCGCGGCAATCACGTGCGTGGAGTCGGTACGCTGTTTGCCGCCCGCTCTTTGACCAGCCCCTGGTCCCGGCAGCGGTCCAGGGTCTTGTCGAAGCACAGGCGTGCGAGGTCGTGGTCTGCCAGCCGGCCGCGAAACTCGCTCAGAACACTGTGATCGAATCCGGGGGCGGCAAGCTCCATTCCAAGCGCGTATTTCCAGTCGATCCGCCCGGCCACGGCCTGCGCCGCCTGGCGGGCGGTCAGCTGTTCGACGAACTGCAGGATCGTGACCAGCATCAACACCGCTGGAGAGATCCCCGGTCTGCCCCGCACACCGAACGTCCCATGGAAATCAGTGTCCAGAAATACCGGCCCGAGCTCGTCTCGCAGCCGAATCGGCAGACTCCCGTGCGGGAACGCCGCTC
>NZ_DASYZI010000332.1:0-30067 GCF_035946395.1 Actinocrinis sp. | reverse complement strand
GGCCGCGAACCTGACCGCCCAGGTGCGCGACATAGCCGGGGTGACCACGGGCGTGGCGCGCGGCGACCTCTCGCAGAAGATCACGGTCGAGGTCGCCGGCGAGATGCTGGAGCTGAAGGAGACCATCAACACGATGGTCGATCAGCTCTCGGCGTTCGCGGACGAGGTCACGCGTGTCGCGCGCGAGGTCGGTACCGACGGGAAGCTCGGCGGCCAGGCGGCTGTGCCGGGCGTCGCGGGGACCTGGAAGGACCTGACCGACAACGTCAACTTCATGGCGAACAACCTGACCAACCAGGTGCGTAACATCGCGCAGGTCACCACGGCCGTGGCGCGCGGCAACCTGTCGGAGAAGATCGAGGTCGACGCGCGCGGCGAGGTGCTGGAGCTGAAGAACACCGTCAACGCGATGGTCGATCAGCTTTCGGCCTTTGCGGATGAGGTCACCCGCGTGTCGCGCGAGGTGGGCACCGAGGGCCAGCTCGGCGGCCAGGCCAAGGTCCCGGGCGTCGCGGGCACCTGGCAGGACCTCACCAACTCGGTGAACCTGATGGCGAACAACCTGACCAACCAGGTGCGTAACATCGCGCAGGTCACCACGGCCGTCGCGCGCGGAGACCTTTCCCAGAAGATCACCGTGGACGCGCGCGGCGAGATCCTCCAGCTGAAGGAGACCGTCAACACGATGGTCGATCAGCTCTCCGGGTTCGCCGACGAGGTCACGCGTGTGGCACGCGAGGTGGGCACGGAGGGTCGCCTCGGCGGCCAGGCCCGGGTGCGCGGTGTGGCCGGCACGTGGATGGACCTGACCGACAACGTCAACTTCATGGCGAACAACCTGACCAGCCAGGTGCGTGAGATCTCCCAGGTCGCCTCCGCGGTGGCCCGCGGCGACCTGACCGAGAAGATCGAGGTTGACGCGCGCGGCGAGGTGCTGGAGCTGAAGAACACCATCAACACGATGGTCGACCAGCTCTCGGCGTTCGCGGACGAGGTCACGCGTATCGCTCGTGAGGTCGGTACGGAAGGCCAGCTCGGCGGTCAGGCGCGGGTGCCCGGCGTCGCCGGGACGTGGAAGGACCTGACCGACAACGTAAACGGCATGGCGAACAGCCTCACCAGCCAGGTGCGTAACATCGCGCAGGTCACCACCGCGGTGGCGCGCGGTGACCTGACGAAGAAGATCGACGTGGACGCCTCCGGCGAGATCCTGGAGCTGAAGACGACGATCAACACGATGGTCGATCAGCTCTCCGCGTTCGCCGCCGAGGTCACGCGTGTGGCGCGCGAGGTGGGCACCGAAGGCAAGCTGGGCGGCCAGGCCACCGTCGAGGGCGTGTCCGGGACCTGGCAGCGGCTGACCCTGAGCGTGAACCAGCTGGCCGGGAACCTGACCACCCAGGTGCGCGCGATCGCCGAGGTGGCCACGGCGGTGACCCGGGGCGACCTGACCCAGCAGATCGACGTCGACGCGTCCGGGGAGGTGGCCGAGCTCAAGGACAACATCAACCAGATGATCGCGAACCTGCGCGAGACCACCCGGCGCAACCAGGACCAGGACTGGCTCAAGGGCAACCTGGCCCGGATCAGCGGCCTGATGCAGGGCAAGCGGGACCTGTTCGCCGTGGCGCAGCTGATCATGGCCGAGCTGACCCCGGTGGTCAACGCCCAGCAGGGCGCCTTCTACCTGCGCGAGTTCGACTCGGTGCGGATGCTGGCCGGCTACGGCCGGCTCACCGGCCTGCCCGGCGGCAGCGGCGCGGGCGCGCCGGTCCGGTTCCGCATCGGCGAGGGCCTGGTCGGCCAGGCCGCCGCCCAGCGCGGCCCGATCCTGGTCGAGCAGGTGCCCGGCGACTACCTCCAGATCTCCACCGGCCTCGGCTCGGCGGCCCCGGCCTCGCTCATCGTGCTGCCGGTGCTGTTCGAGTCCCAGGTGCTCGCGGTCATCGAGTTCGCCTCGTTCCACCGGTTCACCGAGATCCAGCTGGCCTTCCTCGACCAGATCGTGGAGACCATCGGCGTGACGGTGAACACCATCATGGCCAACAGCGTCACCGAGGACCTGCTGATCAAGTCCCAGCAGCTGACCGCGCAGCTGGAGGACCGCTCCGAGGAGCTCCAGCGCCAGCAGGAGGAGCTGCGCCGCTCCAACGCCGAACTGGAGGAGAAGGCGGCGCTGCTGGCCAGGCAGAACAAGGACATCGAGGTCAAGAACTCGGAGATCGAGCAGGCCAGGCAGGCGCTGGAGGAGCGGGCCGACCAGCTGGCGCTGGCCTCGAAGTACAAGTCCGAGTTCCTGGCGAACATGTCGCACGAGCTGCGCACCCCGCTCAACAGCCTGCTGATCCTGGCCAGGCTGCTGGCGGACAACAACGATGCCAACCTGACGGACAAGCAGGTCGACTTCGCCGAGACCATCCACTCGGCGGGCTCCGACCTGCTCGGGCTGATCAGCGACATCCTGGACCTCTCGAAGATCGAGGCGGGCCGGATGGACGTGCAGGCCGCTCCGATAGCCGTCAGCACGCTGGTCGAGTACGTCGAGGCCACCTTCCGCCCGCTGACCGTGGAGAAGGGCCTGGACTTCAACATCCGGCTCGACCCGAAGGTGCCCGCCGAGCTGCACACCGACGAGCAGCGGCTCCAGCAGATCCTGCGCAACCTGCTGTCCAACGCGGTGAAGTTCACCGAGTCCGGCACGGTGGAGCTGCGCGTCACCGTCGAGGAGAGCATCCCGCTCGGCATGGTGCTTGACGTCGAGGCCCACTCCACCGCGTCGGCCCGCGCGATCGCGTTCACCGTGGCCGACACCGGCATCGGCATCGCCGAGGAGAAGCTGCGCATCATCTTCGAGGCCTTCCAGCAGGCCGACGGGACCATCAGCCGCAAGCACGGCGGCACCGGCCTCGGCCTGTCGATCAGCCGGGAGATCGCGCACCTGCTCGGCGGCGGCATCACGGTCGGCTCGACCCTGGGCCGGGGCTCGGTCTTCACGCTCTACCTGCCGCTGGAGCAGGCCGCCGAGCCGGCGATCCGGCAGGTCGGCGGCCGGGTGCCCGAGCAGCGCGGCGTGATCGACGCGCACACCATGGAGAAGGCACTGGCCTCCGCGGGCAGTGCCGACCGCGGCGAGCGGGGCGAGCGGGGCAGGGGCAACAGGGCCAACGGTCAGATGTTCCTCGGCAAGGACGCGGCACGCGAGGACGCGCCGCGGTTCGCCGGCCGGTTCGACGGCGAAACGGTTCTGATCGTCGACGACGACGTACGCAACGTTTTCGCCCTGACAAGTGTCTTGGAACAACGAGGCCTGTCGGTGCGCTACGCGGAGAACGGCCGCGAGGGAATCGACGTACTCGAACGTGCGGATCACATCGATCTGGTATTGATGGACATCATGATGCCGGAGATGGACGGCTACGCGACCATGGCCGCGATCCGCCGGATGGACCGCTTCGCCGACCTGCCGATCATCGCGCTGACCGCGAAGGCGATGCACGGCGACCGGGAGAAGGCGCTGGACGCCGGCGCGTCCGAATATGTGACGAAACCGGTGGACATAGACCAGCTGCTAGCCCTGATCAGGAGCTGGCTTGATGCCGACGAGGACGGTCGACCGGTACGGTAGACCGATCGCGGAAACGGACAGGCGGCCGGAGGACCCCGGCCGCCGCTGACGGAAGGCGACGGAACGCGTGGCAGACCGGGCGAAGATCCTGCTGGTCGACGACCGGCCGGAGAACCTGGTGGCCCTTGAGGCCGTCCTCGGCGCGCTCGACCAGACGCTGGTGCGCGCGAACTCCGGCGAGGAGGCGCTGAAGGCGCTGCTCACCGACGACTTCGCGGTGATCCTGCTGGACGTGCAGATGCCTGGCCTCGACGGTTTCGAGACGGCGGCGCACATCAAGCGGCGCGAGCGTACGAAGGACATTCCGATCATCTTCCTGACGGCCGTCTCCAACGGTCCGCACCACACCTTCCGCGGCTACGCGGCCGGCGCGGTGGACTACCTGTCCAAGCCCTTCGACCCGTGGATCCTGCGCGCCAAGGTCTCCGTGTTCGTCGAGCTGCACCGCAAGAACCAGATGCTGCGGGAACAGGCCGCGCTGCTGGCGCAGCGGCTGGCCGAAGGCGGCAGGGGCGAGATCCGGGAGAGTGGTTCGCAGCTGGTCGCGGAGCTGTCCGCGCGGCTGGCCGCGGTCGAGGAGCACACCCGCACCCTGGAGAAGATCGCCGGGGACGGCCTGCGCGAGTCGGTGCCGCGCGAGGAACTGGCCGCGACCGTGGACGTGCTCGGCACACGGTTGGCCCGGCTGCGCTCTGCGATAGACGCGCTCGCCTGACGCGGCGTGGGGTGTGGAGCTGTGTGGCTGAGGTCGCGTTGCCTGTCACGTACGCTCGCCGCGTTGTCGGGCCGTGCCCAAACCTTCAGTTCAGTATGGGCACAACCCTCTGCCTAACGATCGCACGCGTCACACGCCGTACCCTGCCGACCCCACAGTTCAATAGCCCCTCGTGCCTCCATAGCTCAGGTGGCCTAGTGGCTCTGAGGCCGTGTCAGGTGTCCGTACGGCGTGGCAGCGCCCGTACGGGATGATCTTCCGTTAGCCTTCGGAGCATGGCGACTTCTGCCCGGACGCCCCCGACGCGTCAGAAGAACGCGCCCTCGGGCGCGTCCGCGGCCAAGGGAGCCAAGGGGTCCGCCGCGCGGGGGAACTCCGGCGGCAGGAACGCCGCCACGAAGAGCGCTGCCGGTTCGAACGCCGCACGCCGCGCGAGCGCCGCCACCGGCAACTCGCCCGCCGCCAGACGTGCGCGCCGGGCCAATCCGACGCGAACGATCACCAGGGGACCGCTCCCGCTGGCCTGGCAGGGGCTCGCCGTCGTCATAGCCCTGATCTGGATGGGCGTGGCCCGCGCCGTCGCGCAGCTGTTCCGGGGGCGCGGCTCCGGCGAACCCATCCTGCACGAGGACCACCGCCGCGACGGGATCGGTCTCGCCCTGCTGGCGGCCGCCCTCGTCGTCGGCGCGGCGGTCTGGCGCCAGCTGCCGGGACCGGTCGGCAACGCGCTGGTCACCGTGGTCACCGGCGGCGTCGGGGTGCTGGACAAGCTGGTCCCGTTCGTCCTGATCGGCCTTGCAATCAGGGTCATGCGACACCCGAGGGAGACCACTGAGGGCGCCGGCCGGATCGCCATCGGCATGACCGCGCTCACCCTCGGCGTCGTCGGCCTCGTGCACATCGGCCGGGGCGCGCCGACGCCGCCGATGGGCCCGCGCGCGATGCGGCACGGCGGCGGCTGGCTCGGCTACCTGACCTCCGCTCCGATCTCCGCCGTGCTCAGCCAGTGGCTCGCGGTGCCGCTGCTGCTGCTCGTCGTCTTCTTCGGCCTGCTGGTGACGACCGCCACGCCGGTCTACCGGATCCCGGACCGGCTGCGCTCGCTGCGCGCCAAGGCCGACGTGCTGCTGTACCGGGCACTGCACGGCACCCCGCCGCCGCAGGAACTGCCCGCCGACTTCGTGGACGACTCGACCGATCCGACCGAGCTGCCGCGGCCACAGCGCCCCGCGCGCCGCCGGCCCCGGCCGCTCGACCCGGCCGAGGGGCTGCCGCTCGGCGACGCGCTCCCGGACGCCGAGCCGGACCCGGGCGAGGCCGAGCCGACCGTCATGCTGCCCTTCCCGGTGCAGGAGCGTAAGCCGCCGCGCGAGTCGGCGGGCTCTGCGAAGGGCGGCCGTACGCGGTCCCCCGACGAAGACGTGCCGCTGGTGCCGCGGGTCGAACAGCTGACTCTCTCCGGTGACGTCGTATACGAACTGCCCTCGGCCGACCTGCTGGCCAGGGGCACCCCGCTGCGGGTGCGCTCGAAGGCGAACGACCAAGTGGTCGAGCAGCTCACCAGCGTCTTCGAGCAGTTCGCCGTCGACGCGCAGGTCACCGGCTTCACCCGCGGCCCGACGGTGACCAGGTACGAGGTCGAACTCGGCCAGGCGGTCAAGGTCGAGCGCATCACGGCCCTGTCGAAGAACATCGCCTACGCGGTCGCCTCGGCGGACGTGCGGATCCTCTCGCCGATCCCGGGCAGGCAGGCCATCGGCATCGAGATCCCGAACATGGACCGGGAGATGGTCGCGCTCGGCGACATCCTGCGCTCGCCGACCGCGATCTCCGACCACCACCCGATGCTGGTCGCCCTCGGCAAGGACGTCGAGGGCCGGGACATCACCGCCAACCTGACCAAGATGCCGCACATCCTGGTCGCCGGGGCCACCGGCGCGGGCAAGTCCACCTGCATCAATACGCTGATCACCTCGATCCTGTGCCGGGCCACCCCGGACGAGGTGCGGCTGGTGCTGGTCGACCCGAAGCGGGTCGAGCTGACCTCGTACGAGGGCATCCCGCACCTGATCACCCCGATCATCACCTCGCCGAAGAAGGCCGCCGAGGCGCTCCAGTGGGTCGTGCGCGAGATGGACCTGCGTTACGACGACCTGGCCGCCTCCGGCTTCCGGCACGTGGACGACTTCAACAAGGCGGTGCGCTCCGGAAAGCTACAGCCTTTACCCGGCAGCGAGCGCGAGTACCGGCCGTACCCGTACCTGCTGGTGATCGTGGACGAGCTGGCCGACCTGATGATGGTCGCGCCGCGCGACGTCGAGGACTCGATCGTCCGGATCACCCAGTTGGCCCGCGCCGCCGGCATCCACCTGGTGCTGGCGACCCAGCGGCCGAGCGTGGACGTCGTCACCGGGCTGATCAAGGCCAACGTGCCGTCCCGGCTCGCCTTCGCCACCTCCTCGCTGGCCGACTCGCGGGTCATCCTGGACCAGCCGGGCGCGGAGAAGCTGGTCGGCAAGGGCGACGCGTTGTTCCTGCCGATGGGAGCCTCGAAGCCGGTCCGTCTTCAGGGCGCGTACCTGGCCGACCGGGAGATAGAGGCGGTCGTCAAGCACTGCAAGGAGCAGCTCAAGCCCGAGTACCGGGTGGACGTGACCGGGACCGGCGAGAAGAAGCGCGAGGTCGACGAGGAGATCGGCGACGACCTGGAGCTGCTGCTTCAGGCCGCCGAGCTGGTCGTCTCCACCCAGTTCGGCTCCACCTCGATGCTCCAGCGCAAGCTGCGGGTCGGCTTCGCCAAGGCCGGGCGGCTGATGGACCTGCTCGAATCGCGCGGCGTGGTCGGCCCCTCGGAGGGGGCGAAGGCCCGCGACGTGCTGATCCGCCCGGACGACCTGGAACAACTGCTTGATTCGCTGCGCCCCGCCGACTGACCGGCGGGAGTGACGCTTCGCCTGATCACGCGTTAGGCCGGACGAACGAACGCCATTCGGGCGAATGCGGGCTGCCGGAGGGGAGTCGCACGGTCCCGCCGGGCAAGGGTCTCCCGAGACACGGGCTCTTCGAACGCAGGCGCGTGAGGGCGACGGCAGGACGGAAGGCGGGTTTCCAGGTGGCGCAGCAGGACCAGGGCGAGCAGCGGGACCCGCATCGACTGATCGGCGAACGGCTTCAGCACGCGCGGCTGGCCGCCGGGCTGACGGCCCGGGAGGTGACCGACCGCACCCGGATCACCGCCGAGGTGCTGCACCGGATCGAGGACGGGCAGTTCGAGCAGTGCGGCGGCGACGTCTACGCACGTGGGCACATCCGCGCCTACGCCCGCGCCGTCGGCCTCGATCCCGAGCCGCTGCTCGCCGAGTACGGCGCGGTCCGGCTGCCGCCGCTGACTCGGCGCGACCTGCGCAAGCCCCGAGTGGCGCCGCAGCATCCGAACGAGGCCGTCGGTTCGGCGCCGCGCGGGGCGCAGAAGGCCGCCGCGAAGCGAGCCCGCTCGGTGCTGCCGACGATCGTGCCCGGCGCCGTCCCGTCGCTGGTCCCGATCGCCGGAGCGATCCCGCCGCCCGAGGTGCCGCGGCTCAAGCACGGGCGCCGCGACGACTTCACCGACGCCGACGCCGGATCGGCCTCCGCGCTCATCGCCGGGGCGGGCGGGCCACCGCCGGTCAACGAGCGGCCCGCGGCGTTCCTCGCGGGGGCGAAGAGCCCGGGGAAGGGCGGACCGAACTGGTCCATCGCGCTGATCGGAGCGCTGGCCGCGGTCGGCCTGGTCGCCGCGGTGCAGCTGTGGCCGGACAGTTCCGGCGGCTCCGCGCACGCCGCCGCCGGGGCGAACAGGTCTCCGGCCGCCGTGCAGCCGCACCAGGCCGTGGCGAAGCCCGCTCCCGCGTCCCCGACGCCCAAGACGGTCAGCCTGCGGGTCGTCGCGGTCGGCGCACCGAGCTGGGTCGGCGTGACCAACGCCGCCGGGCAGCAGCTGTTCTGGAACGTCCTCCAGCAGGGTGAGACCCAGCAGTTCACCGACGCGAGCAAGCTGGACGTGATCGTCGGCGACGCCGCCGCGGTGGATCTGGTGGTCAACGGACGTGATTTGGGCCACCAGGGCGGCTCGGGCGAGGTCTTCCGGGCCACTTACGTCCCAGGCTCGGCCCGATAACCGAGGCGTCGCTGCCCGGGGCGTCGCTCCCCGGGGCCCGCGGGGCCCAGGGTCGGTGGAGATCGGCTGCGTGCGGTGCGGACGGTGGCTCCGGATACTCTTGAGGGCATGTCCAGCAGCCCCCGCACCGTCGCGCTGATCACCCTCGGCTGCGCCCGCAACGACGTCGACTCCGAGGAACTGGCGGGACGGCTGGCGGCCGACGGCTGGCGGCTGGTCGAGGATCCCGCGGCGGCCGAGGTCGCCGTCGTCAACACCTGCGGCTTCGTCGACGCCGCCAAGAAGGACTCGATCGACACGCTGTTGTCCGCCGCCGACCTCAAGGGCAACGGCACCACGAAGGCCGTCGTCGCAGTGGGCTGCCTGGCCGAGCGGTACGGCGTGCAACTCGCGCAGGAACTGCCCGAGGCGGACGCCGTGCTCGGTTTCGACGACTACCGCGAGATCGGCGACCGGCTGCGCACCATCCTCGGCGGCGGCCACATCGAGGCCCACACTCCGTCAGACCGTCGCAAACTGCTGCCGCTCACGCCGGTCGAGCGCGCCGGCGCTGGCGTAGCCGTGCCCGGACACGGCAGCCACGCCGACTCCGGTATCACGGACCTGCCGGACGGCATCGCGCCCGCGTCCGGCCCGCGCGCCCTGCGCCGACGGCTCGGTGACGGGCCGTCCGCCCCGCTCAAGCTCGCCTCCGGCTGCGACCGGCGGTGCTCCTTCTGCGCCATTCCGTCGTTCCGCGGCGCGTTCCTCTCCCGGCGGCCCGGCGACATCCTGGCCGACGCGCGGTGGCTCGCCGAGCAGGGGGTGCGCGAGGTCGTGCTGGTCAGCGAGAACTCGACCTCCTACGGCAAGGATCTCGGCGATCTGCGGCTGCTGGAGACCCTGCTGCCGGAACTCGCCGCGATCGACGGCCTCGACTGGATCCGGATCTCCTACCTCCAGCCGGCCGAGCTGCGTCCGAGCCTGATCGACGCGATGGCGCAGACGCCGAAGGTCGTGCCCTACTTCGACCTCTCGTTCCAGCACAGCGCCCCCGGCGTGCTGCGCCGGATGCGGCGCTTCGGCGACACCGAGCGCTTCCTCGACCTGCTCGGCTCGATCCGGCGGCAGCTCCCGCACGCCGGGGCCCGCTCGAACTTCATCGTCGGCTTCCCGGGTGAGACCGAGGCCGACTACAAGGAACTCGAAGGCTTCCTCGCCGAGGCGCGGCTCGACGCGATCGGCGTGTTCGGCTACTCCGACGAGGATGGCACCGAGGCCGCCGGGTTCGACGGCAAGCTCGACCAGGACGAGATCGACGAGCGCGCTGCCCGGCTCTCCGAACTGGCCGAGGAGCTGACCGCGCAGCGCGCCGCCGAGCGGATCGGCGAGCGGATCGAGGTGCTGGTCGAGCGCACGCCGACGGACGCGCCGGACGACAGCGGCACTGACGACAGTGGCACTGACGACAGTGGCATTGGCGACGGTGGCACTGACGACGGCGGCCCGGAGGGCCGGGCGGCGCAGCAGGGCCCGGAGACCGACGGCGCGGTCCGGCTGGTCGGCGCGTCGGCGGCCGGCCTGCGCGTGGGCGCGCTGGTGCAAGCCGTCGTCGTCGACAGCGACGGGGTCGACCTCATCGCGGAGCCTCTCAGCGCGGAGCCACTGTGACGACTCCCACCCGTCCCCAGCCGGTGCAGCCGCCAGCCGCTCAGGAGACGCCCGCGCCGGCCGTGTCCGCGTGGAACATCGCCAATGCGCTGACCGTGGCGCGTCTCGCCCTCGTCCCCGTCTTCACGGTGCTGCTTCTGCACGCGGGCGGCCGGGAGACCTGGTGGCGGCTGGGCGCGGCGCTGGTCTTCACGGTGGCCTCCTTCACCGACAAGCTCGACGGCCAGCTGGCCCGCGAGCGCGGCCTGGTCACCGACTTCGGCAAGATCGCCGACCCGATCGCGGACAAGGCGCTGATGGGCGCCGCGCTGCTGTCGCTCAGCGCGATGGGCCAGGTGTGGTGGTGGGTCACCACGGTGATCCTGATCCGCGAGCTGGGCATCACGCTGCTGCGGTTCTGGGTGATCAGGTACGGCGTGATCGCGGCCAGCCGGGGCGGCAAGCTCAAGACGCTGCTGCAAGCGCTCGCGATCTGGATCTACGTGCTGCCGCTCGGCGCGGTGCCCGGCCTGGCCTGGCTGACCTGGATCAGCGCCGTCATCATGGCCGCCGCGCTGGTGGTGACCGTGGTGACCGGCGCGGACTACGTGGCCCAAGCCGTCCGGCTGCGCCGCTCGGCACGCTCCGTGACCGCACGGCAGGGCGCCGGATGACCGCCACAGAAGCCTTGGAGGCTCCGCAGCCCGCGGAGATCACCCGGCTCGTCGAGCAGGTCCTGAGCCGTGCCAGGTACCTCAGGCTCACCATCGCCGTGGCCGAGTCGCTCACCGGCGGGCAACTCGCCGCCGCCATCACCGCCGTGCCCGGCGCCTCCGCGGTCTTCCGCGGCTCGGTGACCGCCTACGCGACCGACCTCAAGGCCTCCGTCCTCGGTGTGGACGCAGCGCTGCTCGCCGAGGTCGGCGCCGTCCACGCCGAGGTGGCCCGCCAGATGGCCGAGGGGGTGCGCCGGGTCTGCCGGGCGGACGTCGGCGTGGCCACGACCGGCGTCGCCGGGCCGGCGCCGCAGGACGGCCGGCCGGTCGGCACCGTGTTCGTCGCGGTCGCCGGGCCGGACTCGGCGCAGACCGAGCAGCGCGCGTTCGGCTGCCTCGAAGCCGACAGCGCGCTCGATCGAGCCCGTATCCAGCGGCTTTCGACCTCTGCCGCGCTGCGGCTGACGCTGCGTCATCTCGCGATGCGGACTCGAAGTTAACGGGTCAACAAAGGATTCGCCGCTCGCGCATGAACCGGCGGTTCTCGTGGCACGTCTTTGAATGAGTACTCGGTCGCGGCAGCCCGGAATAGCTGCGGGACGCGCGGCCGTTGCTTACGGTTGTAGTGCCGTTTCGGCTTTCACCACCCGTGGTGAAGCCGGCGGCGCCGGCAACCGAAAGCGGGTACGGTGGCTGAAGACCTACTGAGGGAGGGAGCGACGACATGATCCTCATCCGTCGCCTGCTCGGCGATGTGCTGCGGCGCAAGCGGCAGGACGAGGGGCGCACCCTGCGCCAGCTCGCGGCCGAAGCGCGGATCTCGCCGGGATACCTCTCCGAGATCGAGCGGGGCCAGAAGGAGCCGTCCTCCGAGCTGCTCGCCGCCATCTGCGACGCGCTCAACATCCGGCTGTCCGACCTGCTGCGCGAGGTCTCCGTGGACCTCGCCGCCGCCGAGCTCGCCGCCCGCATCGAGGCCGAGCGCGTCGGCGTGTCCGTCGGCGGCTCGACGCCGGTGCCCGGAGCCCGGGTCGGCGCCACGCCGGTCAAGAGCGTCGCGCTGGCCAAGCCGGTCGTCCGCGCCGGAGCCCGCCCGGGCGCCCGGCCCGCGCCGCGTCCGGTCACCCGCCGGGTCCCGCCGCCGGTCACGACGACCGGGACCGCTCCGGTACCCGTGCCCGCCGCCGCGCTCGCGCCGACGGTCCTGGACGCCAGCCGCGTCCCCGAAGGTCCGGCCGTCATCTCCAAGACCGCGATGGGACCGGTCACACCGCTGCTCGCGGTGAACCCGCTCGGCGCCGTGACGACCGTCGGCCTCACCGGTGGCCTGGGCCACCTGGGTGACGGCGGCGACCACATGGTCCTCGGGTTCCCGCTGATGAGCCTGGGAGATCTGGCGTTGCGCTGACCCCTTCGTGGGGCCCGATCGCTGGACGCTAATTCGGTCGCACGGCCGGTTCGGGCCGTGCGACCATCGAGAGGCAGGGCCGCCGTGGCGGCCGACGCCTCTGAAGGGAAGACATGACCGAATCGCGCCACCTCGCGAACAAGCTCGTGAACAGGAGCGGGACCGACGAGGAGGAGCGTTACGGCGTCGATCCCCGTTACGGTGTCGAATCGAGGCGCGGTGCCGGATCAAGGCACAGCGCAGACCTCGAAGCCGACGACCTCGACCGCGACGACTACGACGGCGACCAGCTGGACCTGGCTGAACGCCAGTCGCTGCGCCGTGTCGCCGGGCTGTCCACCGAACTCGAAGACGTCACCGAGGTCGAGTACCGGCAACTGCGCCTGGAGCGCGTCGTTCTCGTCGGCGTGTGGAGCGCGGGGACGGCCGCCGACGCCGAGACCTCGCTGCGGGAACTGGCCGCGCTCGCCGAGACGGCCGGCTCGCAGGTCCTCGACGGCGTCATCCAGCGCCGCGAACGGCCCGACCCGGCCACCTACATCGGCTCGGGCAAGGCCAAGCAGCTGCGGGACATCGTCGCCTCGACCGGGGCGGACACCGTCATCTGCGACGGCGAGCTGACCCCGGCCCAGCTCATCCACCTCGAAGACGTGGTGAAGGTCAAGGTCGTCGACCGCACCGCGCTGATCCTGGACATCTTCGCCCAGCACGCCCGCTCCCGGGAGGGCAAGGCGCAGGTCGCCCTAGCCCAGATGCAGTACATGCTGCCCAGGTTGCGCGGCTGGGGCCAGTCGCTCTCCCGCCAGATGGGTGGCGGTGGCTCCGGCGGCGCGGGTGCCGGCGGCGGTGGCGGGATCGCGACCCGCGGCCCCGGTGAGACCAAGATCGAGCTGGACCGGCGGCGGATCCGGGAGAAGATGGCCCGCACCCGCCGGGAGCTGGCCGACATGGGCAAGTCCCGGACCACGCAGCGCCAGGAGCGGCGCCGCGGCGCGGTTCCGGCCGTCGCGTTCGCCGGGTACACCAACGCCGGCAAGTCCTCGCTGCTCAACCGGATCACCGGCGCCGGCGTCCTGGTCGAGGACGCGCTGTTCGCCACCCTCGACCCGACCGTGCGGCGCGCCCAGACCGCCGGAGGCCGCGCGTTCACCATCGCGGACACCGTCGGCTTCGTGCGGCACCTGCCGCACCTGCTGATCGACGCCTTCCGCTCCACGCTGGAGGAGGTCGCCTACGCGGACCTGATCCTGCACGTGGTGGACGTCTCGGACGCCGACCCGGAGGGCCAGATCGCCGCGGTGCGCGAAGTGCTCCAGGAGATCGGCGCGCAGAAGGTGCCGGAGATCGTCGTGTTCAACAAGGCCGACGCGGCCGACCCGGAGACCGTCGCCCGGCTGCTGCGCCGCGAGCCGCACTCGGTGCTGGTCTCGGCCCGCACCGGCGAGGGCATCGACAAGCTGCTCGCCGCGATCGACGGAGACCTGCCGCGTCCCGCGGTCGAGGTCGACGCCCTGGTGCCGTACAACCGTGGCGACCTGATCGCCCGGGTGCACTCCACCGGCGAGATGCTCAGCGAGACGCACTTGGAGGCGGGCACTCGGATCGTCGCGCGGGTGGACCCCGTCCTCGCTGCGGCGCTCGCCGAGTACGCCGCACTCTAGGTTCATAGCCTCAGCAGCACGCGATCGAGCGCCCGGGTTCACCGACCCGGGCGCTCGTCTGCTGATCGGACTACTCACTCTTCGTGGCGATACTGGTTTGACGCAGTGACAACCGATAAGTGAGGGTTGCCTTTCGACGATCTTCGCCAGCGCGTCAGTGAGGTGGCCGTGGACCGGCAGACGCCCGTGAACCGGGCCGGCCGCGAATGACTCCTCCTCGCACGTGGCTGGCGCCGCGGCGCAGGGGCGGCCGGTGCGCGGCGGCGGGCGAGTCTACGGCCGTACACGAAGCCTCGGCCGCGTTCGAGGAGCCCGAATGACCGAACTGGCCGCGCCCCCGCGCGCCGACAGGCCGCTGCCCGCAGGCGGGCCGGTCGAGGTGGCCGTAAGGGTGCGCGACGCCCTCGGACCGGTGCTGCCCGAACTCGGCCGGGGCGAAGCAGCGTTCGACGAACTCGCCGCGCTCGTCGTCGCAGAGACCGTACACGTGCGCCACCCGCACACCGTCGCGCACCTGCACTGCCCGTCGCTGCCGGTGGCCGTGACCGCGGACGCCCTGATGGCAGCGCTCAATCCGTCGATGGATTCCTGGGATCAGTCGGCCGCGCCGAGCGTCATCGAGGCCGAACTCATCGGCGCGCTCGGCGGGCTCTGCTTCGGCGGCTGCGCGTCGCACCCCGGCGGCACGGTCACCACCGGGGGCAGCGAGTCGAATCTCATGGCCCTGATGTTCGCCCGGGACGAGGCGATCCGCCGCGCCTTCGACACCGACCCGGCCGAGGACGGCATTCCCGGATACGCGGCGGGACGGCTGCGCATCCTGTGCTCGGCCGTCGCGCACTTCTCGGTGAGCCGGGCGGCCGCGCAACTCGGCCTCGGTGAACGCGCCGTCGTGCCGGTTCCGGTCGGTGATGACCACCGGATGGACGTGCGGGCGCTGGAACGTGCCGCGGCGCGCGTCGTCGAGGACGGCGAGATCGTCGTGGCGGTCGTCGCCACCGCGGGCACCACCGACTTCGGCGCGATCGATCCGCTGGCCGCGTGCGCCCGGGTCGCGCGCAGACTCGGGGCCTGGTTCCACGTCGACGCCGCGTACGGTGGCGCGCTGCTGTTCTCCGACCTGCACCGGCCGCTGCTCGACGGCATCGCGCAGGCCGACACGGTCACGCTGGACCTGCACAAGTTCGGCTGGCAGCCCATCCCGGCCGGCATCCTGCTGTGCCGCGAGCAGGCGGCCTTCGGTCCGCTGACCCGCCGCGTCGCCTATCTGTCAGCCCTCGACGACGAACGCGCCGGATATCCGAACCTGCTGGACCGTTCGCTGCGTACGACGCGCCGCGCCGACGCGGTGAAGATCGTCGCCACCTGCCAGACCCTCGGCCGCGCCGGGCTCGCCGCGCTGATCGAGCGCTGTTTCGCACTGGCCGCGCACGCCGCGGACCGGCTGCGTTCGCATCCTGACTTCGAGCTCGTCCGCGAGCCCGTGCTGACCACGGTGCTGTTCCGCTACCGGGTGCGGTTCGGCGATCCGGACCGGGTCAACGGCGCGCTGCGCCGCAGGCTGCTGGCCGAAGGCGCGGCGGTGATCGGGCGCACCGAACTGCCCGGCCCCGACGGCAAACCCGCCGGTCCCGGCTGTGTACGCCTCAAGCTCACGCTGGTGAACCCGGAGGCCACCACCGGCGACCTCGATCTGCTGCTCGACCTGATCGCGGCCGCCGGAGCCGCGGAGGACCAGCCCAGTTGACCGTGCCCGTAGACCGCCAGTTGACCGTGAGCGATGGCGCCGGAGGACGTGCCCGTGATGAGCATCAGTGAGTTGGCACCCGTGACGCTGCGGCTGCGGGAGGCGGCGGACCGGATCGCCACGGAGGCTCTGATCCGCTGCTGGGTCCGCGAACGGCAGGTGCCGCGGCCCGAAGGCGATGTGCTCGAACTCGAACTCGACGGCAGCAGGCTGCGAATCCCGGTCCAGTACTGGTCGCCGAACGGCTTGCACCGGTTCGGCATGCCCATGAACGGTTCTGGCCCCATCGGACCCGGTGACGTGGCGCGGCTGCTCGGCAAGGCGGCGGGCACGACCGCGGAAGACCGTGAGCGGTTCGTCCAGCGGGCCGTGGAGTCCGCCGCACGTATCACGGCGCATGTCGAGGCGCGAGCGGCCGACCCGGTCGTCACGAAGGGTGCCGCGCCGTTCCTGATCGCGGAGCAGGGGCTGCTGGCTGGTCATCCGCTGCACCCGGCGCCCAAGAGCCGCGAAGGGCTCAGTGACGCAGAGGCGGCGCTCTACTCGCCGGAGCTGCGCGGCTCGTTCCCGCTGCGCTGGTTCGCGGTGGCACCGGAACTCGCCGTGCACGACAGCGAACTGGGCCCGAGCGCACCCGATCTCGCCGTGTTTCTCAGTGAGCTGACGTCTGATGGCCGTGTCCTGGTACCCGCGCATCCCTGGCAGGCGAACGACCTGCTGCGTCGGCCCGACGTTCGAGAGCTGATCGACGACGGGAAGCTCGAACACCTCGGCGAGTCCGGCGCGCATTGGTTCCCGACCTCGTCGCTGCGCACCGTCTACCGCCCCGACCGGCCGGTGATGCTCAAGCTCTCCCTCGGCCTGCGGATCACCGACTCGCGCCGGGAGAACCTTCGCAAGGAACTGCTGCGCGGCGTCGAGGCCCACCGTCTTCTGTCCGGCGAACTCGGGACGCGGCTGCTCACGGCCCATCCCGGCTTCCGCATCCTGACCGACGCCGGATATCTCGCCGTGGACGGGGTCACCGGACTGGACGTCTCCTTCCGCCACTCGCCGTTCCAGCCGACTGACCACGTGTTCTGCGTCGCCGCGCTGACCGACCTCGGCCGTGAAGCCGTCGCGACCGACGGCCACCCGCACGAACTGGCCGCGCACCTGCACAGTCTCGCCGCAGCCGAGCGGCGATCGGTGCGCGCCGTGGCGCTGGAGTGGTTCGCCGGCTACCTGACGAACCTGATCGTCCCGCTGTTGTGGCTCGACGCGGAGTACGGCATCGCCCTCGAAGCTCATCAGCAGAACACGTTGATCCAACTTGACGGCTCCGGATACCCCGGCGCCGGCTGGTATCGCGGCAACCGGGGTTTTCGCTACCGCTCCTCGCGTATCGCGCAACTCGAAGCGGCCAGCGGGATTCCACAGCTCGGCGTGTCCAGCGAGACCATCGTCGCCGACGACATCGTCACCGAGCGGCTGCTCTACTGCGTCGGTATCAACAATCTGATGGGAGTGGTCGGCGCGCTGGGCTGCGCCCGGATCGCGGACGAGCGCGACCTGCTCGGCCTTGCCGCCGAACTGCTCGCCCCGCTGCGCGGCCACCGACCGGTGGACCTGCTGCTCGGCTCGGAAACGCTGCGCTGCAAAGCGAATCTGCTCACTCGTGCGGTCGGTCCCGGCGAACTCGTCGCTGATCTCGCCACGCAGTCGGTCTACGTCGAGATCGCCAACCCCTTCGCAGATGCCGAACACAGCCCGGCCTTCGGAGGCGACGCGGCATGACCGCTCTGCTGTCCGCGCCGGCCTGGTGGGATCTGGCCACGCCCGCCGGCCGGTTCACCCTCTGCCCGGTCAAGCCCGACAGGGACCTGCTGATCATCCACCAATGGATGAACGATCCGCTCGTCGCGCGCTACTGGCAGCTCGACGGCCCGCTCGAACGCACCGCGGACCACCTCGCCGAGCAGCACGCTCTCGCGCACACCGAGCCGTACCTGGCGCGTCTACGCGGCCGACCGGCCGGCTACTGGGAGATCTACCGCGCAGCCGAAGACCGGCTCGCCGCCCATTACCCGGCGCGACCGGACGACGTCGGCGTCCGCCTGCTGATCGGCGAACCGGACCTGCGCGCCCTCGGCCTCGGCACGCTCATGCTGACAGCACTCTGTGACGCGATCCAACAGGAGTCGTACTGCCGCGTCGTCGCAGAGCCCGATGAACGCAATGTCGCGGCCGCGCGCGCCTTCGTAGGCGCGGGCTTCACGCCCTCGGCCACCCTCGCGCTCCCCGAGAAGCGCGCAACGCTCGTCATCCGGCACACCCCACATGAACCCTGACCACCAAGACGCTGCCCATCCCCTAACACAGCCATTAACTAAAAAGCCTTCGACGACACCGTCTACGACCTCGCCGACATCGAGATCGGCCCGTTCAACCTTGCTCGCTGCCCTCGCTGCCCTCGCTGCCCTCGCTGCCCTCGCCGAGCCGCCGAGCCCGCCCGGGGCCTGCGCACGCTGTCCCTCGACGAGTAATCCGCGCGAGAAGCCGGACGACCTGTGCAACTTCTCCACGCTGGCCTGTTCGTCGGGGTCTTCCGCTACCGTGCCCGCATCTTCGAGCGGTAGCTCGGCGTCCCGTCCGCCGACTTCTGGTCCATGGCCCCGCGCCACGATCTGCGCGTATCAGGACCAGTTCCCCGAGCGCGCCGACCGCTACGAGCCGTTCGATCTGACCCCTCACCGATCGGCCGCCCCTGCCTGAACCGTAACCGGCTGCTGCTCGGCGGCTACCGGGACCTTCCCGCCTGCCCGCATATTGAGGCGCGCGGCACTGTGCTCAATCCACTCACGTCGAAGTCCACTCACGCCGAACCCGCGCTCACCAGATCCAGCCACGTCAGATCCGCTCCCATCAGATCCGCTCTCATTCGGACCGGTCTCGCCGGATCCTGCCTCGGCTGTCGGCTGCGCCACGTATCCTGGTGGCCCATGGGCAAGCCTGATCTCGAAGACTTACTCGGCGTCGCGGTCGCGGCGGTTGGCGGCGAGCCGAGGCCGGGACAGGTCGAGATGGCCCGAGCCGTACAGCAGGCGCTGACCGAGGGCGATCCGCTGCTGGTCCAGGCGGGCACCGGCACCGGAAAATCGCTGGCGTACCTCGTGCCCGCCATCGCGCACTGCCTCGACAGGCAGGACCGCCGGGTGATCATCGCCACCGCGACCCTCGCTCTGCAACGCCAACTGGTCGCACACGATCTGCCGCTGATCGCCGGGGCGCTGACGCCGGTCCTTGGCCGCACCCCCGAGTTCGCGCTGCTCAAGGGCCGCAGCAACTACGTGTGCAGGCACAAGATCGACGGTGGCGCGGACGAGGAGGGCGAGGAAACCCTCTTCGACGCATCCGCGGTCTCCGAACTCGGCCGCCAGATCATGCGCGTGCGCGAGTGGGTCGAGGAGACCGAGACGGGGGATCGGGACGACCTCGCGCCAGGGGTCAGCGACCGGGTCTGGAGCATGGTCTCGGTCAGCGCGCGCGAGTGCCTCACCGCGTCGAGGTGCCCGTTCGGCGCCGAGTGCTTCGCTGAGGACGCGCGCGAACGCGCCCGCGAGGCCGACGTGATCGTCACGAACCACGCGCTGCTGGCGATCGCGACCTTCGACAGCGAGGTGCAGGTCCTTCCCGAGCACGACGCGGTGGTGATCGACGAGGCACACGAACTGGTCTCCCGGGCCACCGGGGCGAACTCCGGCGAGCTGACCGGCGGCATGGCCGAACGCGCCGCGCGCCGGATCCGCAAGCACGTCGACGAGAAGACCCATCTCGTGTTCGAGCAGGCGGTGGAGCTTTTCCGCGAGATGCTCGAAACCGCCGAGCCGCGGCGTTATCCGCGGCTTACCGAGGAGGTCGCCGACGCACTGACCGCGCTGCGCGACGCGTCCCGCCAGACGATCAGCGCGCTGACCAAGAGCCGTGACAAGAACGCGTCCAACGGCGCGGGGGGCCCTAGTCTCGGCGACAGCGACGAGGGATCGCGCCGCCAAGCCCAGGTGGCCACCGAGCAGATCTTCGAATTGTCCGACCGGATGCTGCTCACTGCTCCCGACGACGTGATCTGGCTGGAGCGCGGCGATCGTTACGCCTCGCTGCACATCGCGCCCCTCTCGGTGGCCCAGCAACTGCGCCACCGGCTTTTCGCGCGTACCCACACGGTGCTCACGTCCGCGACACTCAAGCTCGGCGGGGACTTCGACGGCGTGGCCCGCTCGGTCGGCCTCTACCCGGAAGAACGCGCCGACCGCATGCCGACCCCTCAGCCCACCACCTCCGAGGCGGAGACCAGAACTGAGCCCCAGTCAGACCCAGGCCACGGCTCGGGCGAGGACGAACGCGAAGGCGAAGACGAAGACGACGAGGGCGGCAAGCACGACAAGGACGCCGAGGCGGCGACCGACCACCCCATCCCATGGAACGCCCTCGACGTCGGCTCCCCGTTCGACTATCCGAGGCAGGGCATCCTCTACATCGCCAAGCACCTGGCCCCGCCCGGACGCGACGGCATCCGCCCGGACCAACTCGACGAGTTGGCCGGACTGATCGAGGCGGCCGGTGGTCGCACCCTTGGCTTGTTCTCCTCGCTACGCGGCGCCCAGGCGGCGGCCGCAGCCATCGCCGAGCGCCTCAGCTACACCGTGCTGTGTCAGGGCGAGGACTCGCTGCCGCAGCTCATCTCCCGTTTCGGCGAGAACCCGCGCACCTGCCTGTTCGGCACGCTCTCGCTCTGGCAGGGCGTGAACGTCCCCGGCCCGGCATGTCAGCTGGTGGTGATCGACCGGATCCCTTTTCCCCGGCCGGACGATCCACTGGCCGCCGCGCGGCAGGAGGCGGTGGCGCGCAACGGCGGGAACGGCTTCATGGCCGTCGCCGCCACCCACGCCGCGCTGCTGCTCGCCCAGGGCGCGGGGCGGCTCATCCGAGCGGCGGGGGACCGGGGCGCGGTGGCGATCCTGGACTCGCGGCTGGCCACCGCCCGCTACGCAAGCTATCTGCGGGCATCGCTGCCGCCGTTCTGGCCCACTGACGACCCGAAGCTAGTCCGCGCCGCCCTGCGCCGCCTTGATGCCGAGTCGTCCTAGACAGTGCCCTCTGGGCAGAGTCTTCCCAGGCCAGGCAGCGCCTTTGTCAGCCGCTCGTCCTCGACCCAGCGTCTTCCCGGACGCCGCGTCTTGCTGTTTGCACTTATTCGCGGCCCCGAACCCGCACGCAGGCCTTCCCGAATCCTGCGTGCGCGGTTCAAGGAGCAAGGCCTAAAGGGAGCCAGGCCTCAATCGCATCGGGAGAGACGGCCGACCCCTCCGCCTCTCCCCACCGAGAGCGTTCTGCTACTTCTACTTCCAGCGTTTCCGGCTTCTCCCGCTACAGCCTGCGCATCACCGCGACCACGCGCCCGAGGATCGACGCCTCGTCACCCGGGATCGGGTCATACGCAGCGTTGCGCGGCATCAGCCAGACGTGCCGGCCCGACGGCGTGTTCTGCAACTTGAGCTGCTTGATCGTGGCCTCGCCGTCGATCATCGCCGCGACGATCTCGCCCGACTCCGCAGTCGGCTGCTGGCGCACCACGACCGTGTCGCCGTCCCAGATCGCCGCGTCGACCATCGAGTCCCCGACCACGGTCAGCGCGAACAGCGTGCCGTCGCCGACCAGATCCCGTGGCATCGGGATCAGTTCCTCGATCTCCTCCTCGGCCAGGATCGGCCCACCGGCGGCGATCCGGCCGACCAAGGGCACGTACTCGGTCGCGCCGACCGAACCGCCCGCCGGCAGCGACCGGCTCGTCGGGCTGTCGGCGGGCACCGTCTGCCCGGTGACCGGCGGCGTGGTGTGCGACTGCGCCATCCGAGCCCGCCAGGCCTGCGTCGGATCGCTGGGCCCACGCACGATGTAAGCCCGCGGCCGGTTGGGGTCGCGGCGAATGAAACCCTTGTTCTCCAGCACCACCAACTGGTGCCGTACCGAAGAGGTCGACTGCAACCCGACCGCCTCGCCGATCTCGCGCATCGACGGCGGATAGCCGCGCCGGTCGATCGATTCCTGGATGACCTCAAGCACCCTGCACTGACGGTCGGTCAGCCGCAGCGAGAGCGGCACCCTGGTCACGTCGGCCGGCTCGGACGACGCCACTGCGAGCCGACCGGGTCCGCGCCTGCGCTGTCGCACCACCGTGCCGGTCCCCGCTCTTCCGTCACCGCCCGGATCCGCCAAATCCCCGCGCGAGCCGGCACTGCGACGCCTCGACGTGGCTCCACTGTTCCGTCCGGCCATGATCCCTGGTTCCCTTCCCTGTTCTGTTCTCTCGGCTCTTCACGCGCGACCGGGGCCCCGCAGCAGCAGGCCCGTCCGCCGCCGTGTTCCGGCCGACCTCGCGCCACCGTCCCGCCACGTGCGAAGGAGGTGTTCCCTCGCCAGGGGTTCACCCCTAACCAGGCCTCTTGTCCCAACCGTAGCCGAAGCCTCCGACATCCGACCAACACTTGTTCGAATAGCATTATCGAACAAGTTAGTCGAGATCCTGCGCCGGCCGTGTTGGTTCCTGGCTCTTCGAGTGGGGCCGCCCCGTGGCATTCGCGGACGCGTTTCACTGCCATGGTCCATCCTGCTGCCAGGTATGGCGGTTAATCCTGTTTTCCCCAGTGAATTCATCCGGTCGAAGGAATTTGCGGCGAACACCCTTGCGCAAGTCTCGCCAACGTGTTCTTGGCCACCTGGACCGATGGCGGAGCGTAGTTGATCGGGATCCGCCGACGCGCGCTCGATGGGCCGTGGACGGCTCGCGCCGACTCGGTCACCGTGCTAGGTTTACCCCAACATCTAGTGGCTAGCCGTCTGAAGCGTTCTACAGATTGTGGTATCGACGGTCCGGCAGGTCACGAGGTTATACACAGGACCTTTCCACAGGCCCGGTGTCAGCCAGTCGCCGAGGGAGGCCGGTAGCCGTGCACTGCCCGTTCTGCCGGTACACCGACAGCAAGGTCATCGACTCCCGCACGGCCGAGGACGGCACCGCCATCCGCCGCCGCCGCTCCTGCCCGCAGTGCAACCGCCGGTTCACCACGATCGAGACCGCCGCGCTGCTGGTGGTCAAACGTTCCGGGGTCACCGAGCCGTTCAGCCGCGAAAAAGTTGTCGGTGGTGTGCGCAAGGCTTGTCAGGGACGGCCGGTCACCGAGGACCAGATCGCCCAACTCGCCCAGCGGGTCGAGGAGTCCATCCGGTCCAGGGGCCTGGCGGAGTTGCCCAGCCACGAGGTGGGGCTGGAGATACTCGGGCCGCTGCGTGACCTCGACCTCGTCGCCTACCTGCGGTTCGCCTCGGTTTACCGGGCGTTCGAGTCGCTGGAGGACTTCGAGGCGGAGATCGCCACGCTGCGCCGGCCGAGAACCGAACGCGCGGGCGAACCCGCCGTCACGAACTGAAGCTGAGGACGCCGAGAGGCACGAAGCAGTCGCTGTACACAGATCACCACCGGTGGGGAAGCCGGTCAGTGGTTAGGACGTTGACAGAGGGATGAGAGGAAACACCTCATGACGGAGACCATCAGCGGATCGGCCCGCAAGGCAGTCAGGCAGAACGGGGTGCCGGGGCAGTCGGGCAATGCGCAGAAGCAGTCGGACAATCCCTCGAACGGCGGCGACGCGATGAATGCCACCCGGAATGCCACCCACCGCGGACTGCGCATCGAACGCGTCTTCACCAAGCCCGGGGTGCACCCCTACGACGAGATCGAGTGGGAGCGCCGGGACGTCGTCATGACCAACTGGCGCGACGGCTCGGTCAACTTCGAACAGAAGGGCGTGGAGTTCCCGTCCTCCTGGTCGGTCAACGCCGCCAACATCGTCACCACCAAGTACTTCCGCGGTGCCCAAGGCACCGACCAGCGTGAGTGGTCGCTGCGTCAGGTCATCGACCGTGTCGTGAAGAAGTACCGCGCAGGCGGTGAGGAGCACGGCTACTTCGCGACCCCCGAGGACGCCGAGATCTTCGAGCACGAACTGACGTACGCGCTCGCGCACCAGATCTTCGCGTTCAACTCCCCGGTGTGGTTCAACGTCGGCACCAAGAGCCCGCAGCAGGTATCGGCGTGTTTCATCCTCGCGGTGGACGACACGATGGACTCGATCCTGAACTGGTACCGCGAGGAGGGCCTGATCTTCAAGGGCGGATCCGGCGCCGGCCTGAACCTCTCGCGGATCCGCTCGTCGAAGGAACTGCTCTCCTCGGGTGGAAACGCCTCCGGCCCGGTCTCGTTCATGCGCGGCGCCGACGCCTCTGCCGGGACCATCAAGTCCGGCGGGGCCACCCGGCGCGCGGCAAAGATGGTCGTGCTCGACGTCGACCACCCGGACGTGCAGGAGTTCATCTGGACCAAGGCCCGCGAGGAGGACAAGATCCGGGTGCTGCGGGACGCCGGGTTCGACATGGACCTCGGTGGCGCGGACATCACCTCGGTGCAGTACCAGAACGCGAACAACTCGGTGCGGGTCAATGACGAGTTCATGCGCGCGGTGGAGAACGGCGGCGCCTTCGACCTGGTCGCCCGGGACGCGGAGCGCACCCGCATCGAGACGATCGACGCCAAGGACCTGTTCCATCAGCTGGCTCAGGCAGCCTGGGGATGTGCCGACCCCGGCATCCAGTACGACGATGCGATCAACGCCTGGCACACGAACCCGAACACCGGCCGGATCTCCGCGTCGAACCCGTGTTCGGAGTACATGTCGCTGGACAACTCCTCGTGCAACCTGGCCTCGCTGAACCTGATGAAGTTCCTGCGCGCGGACACCGAGTCCGATGGGCAGGCCTCCGGCGCGGGCTTCGACAGCGAGACCTTCGCCAAGGTGGTCGAGTTGGTCATCACCGCGATGGACATCTCCATCAGCTTCGCCGACTTCCCGACCGAGCCGATCGCGCGGACGACCCGTGACTACCGCCAGCTCGGCATCGGCTACGCCAACCTCGGCGCCCTGCTGATGGCCACCGGCCACGCGTACGACTCGGAAGGCGGCCGGGCCATCGCCGCCGCTGTCACCGCCCTGATGACCGGCACTGCCTACAAGCGCTCGGCCGAGCTCGCCGGGGTCGTCGGTCCATACGCCGGTTACGCACGCAACGCCGAGCCGCACACCGCCGTGATGCGTAAGCACGCCGCCGCGACGGAAGCTGTACGTACGTTGGAGAAGTTCGACGCGGACATCCTGGACGCGGCAAAGCGCGCATGGCGTGAGGGCATCGAGGTCGGTCTGGCCAACGGCTGGCGGAACGCCCAGGCCAGCCTGCTCGCCCCCACCGGCACCATCGGCTTCATGATGGATGTGGACACCACCGGCGTCGAGCCGGACCTGGCCCTGGTGAAGTTCAAGAAGCTGGTCGGCGGCGGCTCGATGCAGATCGTGAACAACACGGTCCCGCGGGCGCTGAAGAAGCTCGGCTACCACGAGGAGCAGATCGAGGCGATCGTCGAGTACATCGCCGAACACGGCCACGTGGTCGACGCCCCCAGCCTCAAGCACGCGCATTACGAGGTTTTCGACTGCGCGATGGGCGACCGCTCGATCGCGCCGATGGGCCACGTCAAGATGATGGCCGCGGTGCAGCCGCACCTGTCCGGCGCGATCAGCAAGACCGTGAACATGCCCGAGTCCGCCACGGTGGAGGAGGTCGAGGAACTCTACTTCCAGGGCTGGAAGCTGGGCCTCAAGGCACTGGCGATCTACCGGAACAACTGCAAGGTCGGCCAGCCGCTCCAGGACTCCAAGGGCGCCAAGCGGGCCGCCGAGGCGAGCGCGTCGGCCGCTGCGCAGCAGCAGGCGCAGGCACAGCCCGCGGCTGCGCCGGAGCAGGCCACCGCCGAGCACCGGCCGGTGCGCAAGCGGCTGCCGAAGAACCGGCCGGGCAGCACCACCTCCTTCTCGGTGGGCGGCGCCGAGGGCTACATGATCGCGAACTCCTACCCCGATGACGGCCTGGGCGAGGTGTTCCTCAAGATGTCGAAGCAGGGCTCGACCCTGGCCGGCATGATGGACGCGTTCTCGATCGCCATCTCGGTGGGCCTCCAGTACGGCGTGCCGCTGGAGACCTACGTCTCGAAGTTCACCAACATGCGCTTCGAGCCGGCCGGCCTGACCGACGACCCGGACGTGCGGATGGCCCAGTCGATCCTGGACTACATCTTCCGCCGCCTCGCGCTGGACCACCTGCCCTTCGACGTGCGCGCCGACTACGGCATCTACTCGGCGACCGAGCGCCGCCGCCAGATCGAGACCGGCTCCTACCTGCCGGACGACGCCGACGAGGCCGACCTCACCGAGATCGCCCAGTCCGCGCCGATAGAGGACCGCGCTCCGAAGCAAGAGACTAAGCCCGAGGCCAAGCCCGCAACAGCGGCAGCGTCCCCGTCCGCCCCCGCGCCGACCACCCCGGCTGTCGCCCCGTCCGTAGGCGCCCGCCGCGCTCCGGTCGGCGTGGGCTCCTCGATCGAGGTGCTGGAATCCAAGCTCGGTCACGCCGCGGACGCCCCGCTGTGCCTGAATTGCGGCACCAAGATGCGCCCGGCCGGCAGCTGCTACGCCTGCGAGGGCTGCGGCTCCACCAGCGGTTGCAGCTGAAAGCGAGCATAGTGGGAGCATGAATGTGCAGGTAGGCGGGGTGCGGCGAAGCAAACGGCGTCGCGCCCCGGGGCCTGTAAACCTCTCCGGTTGCACGTGATGCATCAGCGTCGGTCCGGCAGACGCTTGGCTTTCACTCAGCAGCGTGAACGTGCTAACGAACCCACCAAACATGCTAACTTTGGCCTTGGTTAGCATGTTTGGTGGGTTTGTTGAGAGGTTTCGGTGCGGAGTTTCACGAACCTGGAGGCGTCTATTGGACGTGTTCCGGGGCGGATCGTGACCAGACTGGGTGCCATCGACTTCGGTCGCGGATCAGAGGCGCTGTACCGGGATCAGCTACCGGGCTTGCTGACTGAGCTCTCCGATCGAGCCAGGGTGCAGAGCATCACCGCGTCGTCCGCGATCGAGGGCGTCGTGGTCTCGGACGTCGACCGCGCAGAGCGAATCATCAACCGGCGGGCCGCAGTGCTGCGCACCAGGAGCGAGCAGGAACTCGCCGGCTATCGCGATGCCCAGGACTACCTTTTCCAGCAGGATTGGCGACCGCTCGACTCCGGGTTGCTGCTCCATGTGCACCGGCTGCTGTTCGCCCACACGGCGGCGCCCGGCGGTGCGTTCAAATCGCAGGACAACCTGGTAGTCGACCGCTCGCCGGACGGCACCTCAACTGTCCGGTTCAAGCCTGTGGCCGCCGCGCTCACACCATTCGCGGTTGACGATCTGATCGGCCGCTACCGCGCCGCGCATCGAAGCGGCGAGCACCATCCGGCGCTCCTGGACGGACTGTTCGTCCTCGATCTGCTCGTGATCCACCCTTTCGAGGACGGTAACGGGTGCGTCGCTCGCGCACTCACCAACGCGCTGCTTATGGACCACGGATACAACGTCGGACGTTACGTGAGCCTCGAACAGTCCGTCGCCGAGTCGGCAGACGCCTACTATCAGGCGCTTCTGGAGTCCACGCACGGTTGGCACGAGGGGGCGGCTGACCCGTGGCCGTGGTTGGAGTACTTCACCAAGATGATCGCGGAAGCGTATGCCGTGTTCGCCGGCCGCGCCGCCACGGCGAAGACGCCTGGTACCAAGCAGGAGCGCATCCGCGCGCACATCCTGCGCCACGCACCCGTGACCTTCCGGCTCGCGGATGTCAGAACCGCTGTCCCCGGCGTCAGTGACCAGACCATCCGACTCGTTCTCGAACAACTCAAGAGCGAGGGCAGCGTCCGAGCGGACGGTACCGGTCGAGCGGCAACCTGGACCAGGATGTCAGTCAGCTGAGATCACGCGAAGATTACTCGCCAGGCCAGGCCGAGGAATACCGCACACTCCGAATAAGTGCACTCCACCGGTAGAGCGGGCGGATCGGCGACCGCGAGCTACGAGATATGGAGGGAGGGGAAACGACGTGTATCGCGTGACGGTCGTTTCCTCGAATCTTGTCTCCGTTGGGTATGGCTCAATGGACGCCACTCGACGTGGACCGGCAAACAGGTCGAATGAGCACGCTCTATCAGCACCGTTATAGCTGATCCGAGCTGAAAGTCGGCAGCGAATTGCGACGGCCGATGGCCCCGAACGCGTAGAACGTTCGGGGCCATCGGCCGTTTGCCGCCTCGTGCCGCTCTGTCCGGTGTCCGTGGGTGGGCGCAGGGTCCGTTACCCACCCCGCCCGCCCTCCGCGCAGCTCCCAGCCAAGTCGGCTCCGTCGGCGACCCCGTCGCATCGAACGTCACTGATCCTTATGGCCTCGCCCGACACGCCGGGCGCGTCGCTGTTTGAAGTACCAGCCTACTTGATAAGTTCAATTGAGTTGTAGCTCGGTGTATCAAAATGTCGGGCGAGATCGGGCTGAATGGGAGACATCGTGGTGGGCCGGGGTCGTCCGAGTCGAGCAACCGTGTACGACCGGCTCGGGCGCGTTGGCAGAGCTCAACGAGCGGTATGGCGGCTTGCCCAATCCCAAGGAGGCCCAGTCGATCTGGGGCGACATCTGGCATTTGGAAGCGCACCATTCCACGGCGCTAGAGGGGAACACGCTCGTCCTGCGCGAGGTGTAGGCGCTTTTGGATCAGGGCAGGGCCATTGGCGCCAAATCTCTTGGGGAGTACAACGAGGTGCGTGGCTACGCCGACGCCGCGCAATGGGTATACAGGCAGGCGTTGGAGCCGGGCGACTGGCATAACGGTCGGTTGCTTACGCTTGCGGAGGTTCGTCAGGTACACCATGCAGCGATGACCCCCGTCTGGGACGTCGCGCCGCACCCCGATGCGAGGAACAGCGAAGGGCCGGGGAGCTTTCGAGGGCACGACATCCATCCATTCTCGGCGGGCATGACGCCGCCTGCATGGCCGCTCGTGCCCGCGAGAATGCAGGAGTGGGTCGACGAGGTGTACCGGACCGGCGAGGAAGTCGCCGGCGGCTTGCTGGAACGGCCGCTTCCAGAAACCCTGGCGCGGCTGCACAACGGGTTCGAGAAGGTACACCCGTTCATCGATGGCAACGGTCGTACGGGCCGACTGGTTCTGAATCTTGTCCTTGTGCGGCTCGGCCATCCGCCTGTTGTCATCTTCAAACGGCAACGTGCGGCATACCTCTCGGCGATGCAACGGGCTGATGTCGGCGACTACGGCTCGCTCGGTGAATTGATCGCGCGAGCCATGATCGACAGTCTCAACAGTTTCATCGTGCCGAGCGTCGCCGGCCCGGCTCGCCTGGTGCCGCTGGCCGCGCTTGTCGACAAGACGACGACTCTGGCCGCGTTGCGGCAGGCCGCACAGCGGGGCCGTCTCGATGCCGTACAGGGGTCCGACGGCGTTTGGCGGAGTTCCCGCAAGGCGGTCGACGCCTACCAAGAGTCCAAGCATCAGCGACGGCCGGGGAATACTGCAACCTCTGGATAAATGCACTCCACCGGTAAACCGGGCGCCATCCTGCGGTAATCCAGCAGGTCACAGGGGAGTCAGTCATCACGCTGACTCCCCTGGTGGTGCGGTGACGGTGTCTACGCATCTGTCGGCTCAGTCGGCAGCGGCCTGTTGAACGCAGCATGTGACGCCTTTACGCACGGCATGAACGTGGCAGCCGTCAGTGCCGGGGCGGTCATGCTGCGTGCTGCCGTGCTCACCGTCACGTTTTGCGCGGCGTCCGCGTACAGGCTGTGGGCGAGCCGCAGCGTGCGGGCGAGAGAATGGACGCGTTCGAAGCCGTGTGCTGATCAGACCCACCGCGCCACGGGCACCCGAGCACCCGGGGAATGAATCACCTCCCCGGTAAAGTCGGATGTGAGGTTCCACAGCCGGAGAGTCGGCCACCGTGCCGATTCGTCCGACTCGTCGGAGGTGAAGGCATGGCCGGTGGGTTCCGCGTCAAGCGCGTGCATGACGAGCCGTCACCCGACGACGGCCTGCGTGTCCTTGTGGACCGGCTGTGGCCACGCGGCATCAGCAAGGAGCGCGCTCAACTTGACGACTGGGCCAAGGACGCGGCTCCCTCGGACATGCTGCGCCGCTGGTACCACGAGGCTCCACAGCAGCGGCAGGAGGAGTTCGCCGAGCGTTACGCGGCCGAGCTTGAGGGCGCCGAGCAGCGCAGTCGGCTCGATGCACTGCGCGTGCAGGCCGCCAAGCAGACCGTGACGCTGCTGACCGCGACCAGAGACGTCGAGCACAGTCACGTCCAAGTCCTCTTGCGGCACCTCGGATAACACCTGCAACGTCCGTCGCGACCTGTCGGGCGTCTGACGAATTCCCGTT